>NZ_OY829290.1:3300000-3495000 GCF_963691685.1 Thalassovita sp. | reverse complement strand
ACCCGGAGGAAAGGAAATCAACAGATACTCCCCTAGTAGCGGCGAGCGAACGGGGACCAGCCGAGCCTTGAGAGTGACCAGAACAATCTGGAAAGATTGACCATAGTGGGTGACAGTCCCGTATGGGAAGCTCGATAGGACGTATTAAGTAAGGCGGGACACGTGAAATCCTGTCTGAACATCGGGGGACCACCCTCGAAGGCTAAGTACTCCTTACTGACCGATAGTGAACCAGTACCGTGAGGGAAAGGTGAAAAGCACCCCGACGAGGGGAGTGAAACAGTACCTGAAACCGAACGCCTACAATCAGTCGGAGGCTCCTTGCGAGCTGACGGCGTACCTTTTGTATAATGGGTCATCGACTTGGTCTCACGAGCAAGCTTAAGCCGTTAGGTGTAGGCGCAGCGAAAGCGAGTCTTAATAGGGCGAATGAGTTCGTGGGATCAGACCCGAAACCGAGTGATCTAGGCATGACCAGGCTGAAGGTAAGGTAACACTTACTGGAGGGCCGAACCCACACCTGTTGAAAAAGGTCGGGATGAGTTGTGCCTAGGGGTGAAAGGCCAATCAAACTCGGAGATAGCTGGTTCTCTGCGAAATCTATTTAGGTAGAGCGTCATCCGAATACCCCGGGGGGTAGAGCACTGGATGGGTAATGGGGCCCCACAGGCTTACTGATCCTAACCAAACTCCGAATACCCGGGAGTACTAGATGGCAGACACACGGCGGATGCTAACGTCCGTCGTGGAGAGGGAAACAACCCTGACCTCCAGCTAAGGCCCCTAATTCATGGCTAAGTGGGAAAGCAGGTGGGACGACCAAAACAACCAGGAGGTTGGCTTAGAAGCAGCCATCCTTTAAAGATAGCGTAACAGCTCACTGGTCTAAATAAGTTGTCCTGCGGCGAAGATGTAACGGGGCTCAAGCCATGAGCCGAAGCTGAGGATGCACATAGTGCATGGTAGCAGAGCGTAGTGTGACATAGCTCCAATCCTCTTTAGCGATCCTCGGATCGCCTTGGAGGATAAGGAGCTTTCTGTGAAGCCGGCGCGTGAGCGATCCGGTGGAGAGATCACTAGTGAGAATGATGACATGAGTAGCGACAAACAGGGTGAGAGACCCTGTCGCCGAAAGTCCAAGGGTTCCTGCTTAAAGCTAATCTGAGCAGGGTAAGCCGGCCCCTAAGGCGAGGCCGAAAGGCGTAGTCGATGGGAACTAGGTTAATATTCCTAGGCCGTGAGGTGGTGACGGATCACAGAGGTAGTTCAGGCTTAACGGATTGTCTGGGCTGCTGAGTGGTCCCTGGAAATAGCCCCTCTTTAAGACCGTACCCTAAACCGACACAGGTGGACTGGTAGAGTATACCAAGGCGCTTGAGAGAACGATGTTGAAGGAACTCGGCAAAATACCTCCGTAAGTTCGCGAGAAGGAGGCCCAGTTTCTAGGCAACTAGTGGCTGGGGGCACAAACCAGGGGGTGGCGACTGTTTACTAAAAACACAGGGCTCTGCGAAGTCGCAAGACGACGTATAGGGTCTGACGCCTGCCCGGTGCCGGAAGGTTAAAAGGAGATGTGAGAGCGTCGAATTGAAGCCCCGGTAAACGGCGGCCGTAACTATAACGGTCCTAAGGTAGCGAAATTCCTTGTCGGGTAAGTTCCGACCTGCACGAATGGCGTAACGACTTCCCCGCTGTCTCCAACATCGACTCAGCGAAATTGAATTGCCTGTCAAGATGCAGGCTTCCCGCGGTTAGACGGAAAGACCCCGTGCACCTTTACTACAGCTTCGCACTGGCATCAGGCACAATATGTGCAGGATAGGTGGTGGGCTTTGAAACCAGGACGCCAGTCCTGGTGGAGCCTCCCTTGAGATACCACCCTTATTCTGCTTGATGTCTAACCGCGGTCCGTTATCCGGATCCGGGACCCTGCGTGGCGGGTAGTTTGACTGGGGCGGTCGCCTCCTAAAGAGTAACGGAGGCGCGCGAAGGTTGGCTCAGAGCGGTCGGAAATCGCTCGTTGAGTGCAATGGCAGAAGCCAGCCTGACTGCGAGACTGACAAGTCGAGCAGAGTCGAAAGACGGCCATAGTGATCCGGTGGTCCCGCGTGGAAGGGCCATCGCTCAACGGATAAAAGGTACGCCGGGGATAACAGGCTGATACTGCCCAAGAGTCCATATCGACGGCAGTGTTTGGCACCTCGATGTCGGCTCATCTCATCCTGGGGCTGGAGCAGGTCCCAAGGGTATGGCTGTTCGCCATTTAAAGAGGTACGTGAGCTGGGTTTAGAACGTCGTGAGACAGTTCGGTCCCTATCTGCCGTGGGTGTAGGATACTTGAGAGGAGTTGCCCCTAGTACGAGAGGACCGGGGTGAACGTTCCACTGGTGGACCAGTTATCGTGCCAACGGTAGTGCTGGGTAGCTATGAACGGAAAGGATAACCGCTGAAGGCATCTAAGCGGGAAGCCCCCCTCAAAACAAGGTATCCCTGAGGACCGTGGTAGACCACCACGTCGATAGGCCAGAGATGTAAGTGCGGTAACGCATTCAGTTGACTGGTACTAATGGTCCGATAGGCTTGATTTGATCCAGTAAAAGTAAGACAAATCAAAAGCATACACACCTAAGTGAAAACACTTGGACAACAGTTGATATCAGGGCTAACAAAATTGCCCCTTGGTATTTATTCGGTTTGGTGGTCATAGCACGAGTGAAACACCCGATCCCATCCCGAACTCGGAAGTTAAGCACCGAAGCGCCGATGGTACTGCGTCTTAAGGCGTGGGAGAGTAGGTCACCGCCAAACCTAATAAATACCAAATCCTCTCTAATCGATACTAAACCCAAAACACCGAACAACGGCCGCCCAAAAAAGGGCGGCCGTCGGCGTTTCAAGGGGCCCCATATATGTCCTGATACCTCTGCAATTGTTGACCACAACGGTACATCGCGTACCGTGGCCAGTGGATTGAGAGATGTATTGCCTGTGCGAATTTGCGCTTTGACCATGGCCCATCGCGATTATTGGGCCCTGAAGGTTTGGTACGCCTATTACGGGGCACAGCTGGGCCATGAAAACCTGTATATCATCGAGCACGGTCATGACCCGCGCTATCGCAGGCTGTTCCCTGAGGCGAACTTCGTCACCTATCCGCGCGATCTGAGGGGGCAGAGTTTTGACGCTGAGCGTTATGACTTCATGGATTTGATACAGGCGGAACTGTGCCAGGACTATTCCCACATCATCCGGACGGATGCGGATGAGATAATTGCCTATGATGTGAAGCGCTATGACGGGTTTGAAGACCTGGCGGCACAGTGTGATGGCTTCCTGATGGCTACGGGGCTGCAACTGGTTGACGACGGGCGTAACCTGTTTCGGGGGCCGGGGGATATCAGGCTGCCTAAACGGGCTGTCTTTGATAGCCGCTACAGCAAAGCCTGGCTGACAGATGGTGATTGGAAGCTGCGCGATCATGGTGTTGTTGCTAAATCGGGGCACCAACGATCTGTATCGCATCATCTGGTGGAGGGGGTGTATCTGCTGCATCTGAAATACGCCAATGCACGCGCGCTGGAACACCAGAGTGCTGTGCGTGCAGGGGTGCTTTCCCGAGATGATGCAAACAATTTGACGCAAATGTGGGGGAACGACGCCACCTATCATGTGTTGATAGAGAAACATGCAGCGGGTGAGTTACGTGATTTTGCCAGGCTGGATGCCTTGGCGCGCGACCATGCCGTTACCAACACACAAGCCGCTGATGACAATAAGATATTCAGGGTCAAACGTGGGTTCTGGAAAGGCCCGGCACATTTGCCCCGTAGGGTCATCAGGTCAATGCAGGGATAAGCGCCACCCAGAAAATCTACGGTATTTGAGGAAAATACAGATCACATATTCCCGCAAGGCGGCACCTTGCTGGTAAGATGTTAACCCCTTGCCCCTAACCTCTTGAGGAACGCAATCCCAGAGACTGAGGTGTGCAGATGGCGAATGGTGGTGAAACCCCGATCAGTGATCCGGTGAAAGAATTCATCGGGACCACGGATGACAACCAGATCATTGACGGCGTCCAGAACGCGGCGGGGCAGACCCTGCGCGAAAAACTGGCTGAGGCTGATAAGGTCAACGGCCATGCGGGCGATGATGACATCAGCACCGGCGCGGGCAATGACCTGGCCGCGGGCGACATGGTTGGGGATGAATGGTCCTATGTTGACGGGAAATGGGTCTTCAATCCTGCGGCTGTGCAGGTCAGCGATCTCGGGCTCACCCGTTCCTATGATGACAATATTCGCACCGGTGACGGGGATGACGTGCTGCTGGGCAACGGTGGCGATGATACGCTCAGCGCCGGGCGTGGGGATGATACGATCAACGCGGGCCGTGGCGACGATCATGCCTTTGGCGGAGAGGGCGATGACCTCCTCAACCTTGAGCAGGGCAATGACCTGGCCGAGGGGGGATTGGGCGCTGACACCGTCAATGCCGGGGATGGGGATGACATCGTCTATGGCGACCTGAAAGGCGGCAATATCCTTGCCGACGGCAGCGACGGGCTCACCAGTTTTTCGCAATATGGCGACAGCCCGGGCTGGGTGATGGCGGATGAGGACGGTGTTGAGACCATCTCCCAATCTGCCAACACCGTCGCTGGGGAGGCTTATACGATTTCGTTCGAGCTGGCGGCGAACCTCAGCGGAGGACATGGCTGCGGTCAGGTTGAGGTCCTGTGGAATGGTGAGGTTGTCGGCACGGTCGAAACAACATCAGGGGTTTACGAAACCCATGAGATTGAAGTGGTGAGCACCGGCGAAGAGGGCCAGCTGTCCTTCCGCGCGGTCCCGCCGGAAGGCAGCGTTGATTATGATTTCAGCGGTCCGGTGGTCAGCTATGACAAAACCGTCTCACTTGGTGGGCAGGATGTTTCTGTTGACGCTTTCGCCCCGGGGCAGCCGGTGCTGTATCAGGCGATTGATGGCCATCTGAAGGCCTTTGATGTTGAGGCGCGGTCTTATGTGGATGTGGGGGATCCGCCGGGGTTCAAAATCAACGCCGTGGGGTTCAACGCCGAAGATGATCTGATTTATGGCGTTGCCAAATCAAAAGGCGTGGATGCGCTTGGTAATGAGGTCAGCACCAATGATATCGTAATGCTGGATGCTTCTGGCGCCGCTTACCGGGTTGGTGACGGATTTTACGGCGACTATGTTGGCGACTTTGATGACAGCGGCAACCTTTGGACGTTTCATTCGTCCCTGGATCGGATCAGCGTGGTCGATGTGGACAGCCGCGATGCCGACGGTAACCCCGATATTCAGCATTTCCACCTGCCGAAAGGCCTGTTCACCGACCGCACCTATGATCTGGCCTATAACTCTGAGGATGGCAATTTCTATGCGGTGGTGTCACCGGGGCAGAATGGCGCTGCGGGCAAGGTGGTAAAAATTGATGTCAGCGCGGTTGCCGCTGGTGGTGAGCCGACCTTTAGTGAGGTTCCGATCACCGGCACGCTTTATGGTGACACCATGGAAAGCGGCATGGCCAAGGGGGCCTATGGCGCGGTCTTCCTGGATGGCGATGGCAACCTCTACTACGGGCTGAACAAAGGCGATCACGATCTCGATGCCAGCACCGGCAGTCAGGGCGCGATCTTCAAGGTCAATGTCGATTGGGATCTTGGTCAGGCCTATTCTGAGTTCATGTCCGAAGCGCAATCCACCGGGTCAAACGACGGTACGGTCGATCCACGTTCGGCGGATGCCTTTACCGAAATTGACGCCGAGGCGCCGGTTCTGCTGCGCAACCCGCAGCTGATCCAGACTGAGGGTGGCAATGATGATCTTCGTGGCGGCGCGGGGGATGATCAGCTCTTTGGCAATGCAGGCGATGACACTTTGCAGGGCGGCGAAGGGGAGGATCGCCTGTCTGGTGATCAGGGCAATGACAACATCAGCGGCGGCACCGGGGATGACACGGCCTCAGGCGGGGCGGGCAATGACTCGATTCGCGGTCAGGAAGGCGATGATGTGATCAGCGGCGATGAGGGGCGTGATTTCCTCAATGCCGGCAGTGGCGATGACCGTGTCGATGGGGGTGAGGGCGCTGATAAGATTGTCGGCGGCACCGGATCCGACACCATCGAAGGGGGCGCGGGCAATGACCACCTCTGGGGGGGCAATTGGCGCGGCGACGGCACCACCGATACCTTTGTGGTCTCAGGCGGTGCGGGGCGCGACATCATCCATGACTTTGAGGCGGACCATGACCGGATTGACCTGACGGCCTATGGGCTGGAGTTCAGTGAGGTTGAAGCGGCCCTGGCGGATCGCGGCTGGGCCACGGAACTGGATCTGAGCGCGCTGACCGGCGGGGAAAGCGGCGACAAGCTGTTGTTGAAATCGGTGAATGTCGACGATCTGGATGAAAGCAATTTCATCTTGTGAAACCGCTTCACTTTGACCGTCGTACCGTTGAGTGCAGGGGGCTGCCATGAATGCCTATCGTCATTTGCAACGTGCCCTGCCTCCGCTCTTGGTGTTTTCACTGGTGAGCAATCTGGCGGTGCTGATCAGCCCGCTGTTCATGATGCAGGTGCTGGATCGGGTCATTCCCAGCGGCAATACGGCTACCTTGTTGCTGCTGGGCGGCCTGGCGCTGGCTGCTTTGTCGCTGCAGGCCGGGGTGGAATGGGGGCGTGATCTCGCGTTGCGGCGCCTCTCAACCTGGGCTGAGGCGTTGGGAACTGGCCACGTTGTCGCAACCGCAGGTCAGTCGCCGAAAGGACAGTCCGCCGCATCGCAAACCGACCGTGGTGAGATCGATCGCATTGCGGGGCTGTCTCAGGCGCTGGCCAGCCCGGCCGCCACAGCCGGGCTCAGCCTGCCCTGGCTGCCCTTTTTCCTATTGGCCTTGTGGCTTATTCACCCGGGCTTCCTGCTGTTGCTGCTTGGTTTGCTGAGTCTCTTCGGATTGGCCCGTCTGGTGGAACGTCAGATGACCCGCGCCGGCAGCAGTGCGCTCATCAGATTGCAACAGCAGGAGGCGGCTGTTCTGCAGCACGCGGGGGATTTCGCCGGACGTCTGGGCGTTGCGATGATTGAGCAGAACCTCCTGCAGCGGTTTCAGCGGCTGCAGAGCGCTCGCCACCGTCAAAGCGATCAACTGGCGGGCTATCAAACAGCCCTCGCCGGGATCAGCAGCTGGTTGCGCAGCCTTGGCCAGATCATGGCACTGGGGCTTGGCGCCTTTCTGGTGACGCAAAATGCGTTGAGTGCTGGGGGCATGATCGCGGCATCCTTGATCCTCAGCCGGACCTATGCCGCCTTTGAAGCTGTAGCAACGCAATGGCCGGTGATCCGGCAGGCGCTTTCAGACTATGTCGCGCTCAGCAAAGGGGGCGATGCCGCTGAGCCGCCCCCTGTTGAGATCCCGGAGTTTTCGGGCACTCTGCGGGCTGAGGGGCTGATTGTGCCGCGCGGCGGCGGCGCCCCGCCTTTGCTAGACCGGGTGTCCTTTGCGCTGGATCCGGGCGAATGTCTGGCGAGTGTCGGCAGTTCCGGGTCGGGAAAAACAACCCTCCTGCAGGCGATATCAGGTGTCGCACCTGCGCCCATCGGATCGGCCTTTCTGGACCAAAGCGAATTGCGCGCATTGCGGCGGCAGAACCTATACCGCGCCACCGGATATTTGCCGCAGCGGGCGGAACTGGTTGCCGGCAGCATTGCGTAAAACATCGCCTGTTTTGAGCCCGAGTGGCAGGATGCGCAGGTGATTGAGGCGGCCAAAGCCGCAGGCGTGCATGGGTTGATCGCGGCCTTGCCGGATGGCTATGAGAGCGATCTGGCGCAGGCACCATACCTTTTGTCGGCAGGGCAGGTGCAGCGGGTTGCCCTGGCGCGCGCGCTTTATACCAAACCCAAATATCTGTTTCTGGATGAACCAAACGCGCTGCTCGATGGCGATGGGGAACGGGCGCTGGCGCAGACCTTACTGCGGCTCAAGGCTGAGGGGACCACCATCGTGATGGTGCTGCACCGGTCCGGGTTGATGGGGCTGGCGGATAAGATCCTGCGGCTGGAACAGGGCCGGGTGATTGACTTCGGCGCCCGGGCCGAGGTTCTGGCCCGGCTCAGTGGCAACCGGCGGCGCATGGCGCTGCCTTTGTTGGCGTCTTCACTGCAGGATCTGCGTGATTGGGTGGCCTCGCAATTTACCCGCTCCAGTGATGAGGCCTTTAGCCAAAAGGCGCAGCTGGTCGCGATGGAGCTGTTCCACCTTGCGCTGGCACAGGCGCCATCGCCGCAGCAGGACCATCCCTCGGTCGAATTTTCCCTGAAGTTTCTGAATGAATTGGAATGTGAGTTGCGCATGGTCGGTGCTGGTGATGCGGACCTGGAGGAGAAGATGGTGCGGGTGCGCAAACAGCTGGCCACCGGGCGCGAACCTTCCGGGGATCAGCCCCGCGATGAAATGGCCTTGGCGGCGGTCAGCCAGATGAGCCAGAGCTTCGCCCTGCACACACAAGAGGATGTGACGGTGTTTCACGTCGCGCTGCATGCTGATCGTGGCGGACTGGGCCAGCGACAACTGCAGGAGCGGATCAATTGAGCCAATCACCCCCCGCCATCCACAGTGCTTTGCCACCTCAGGTCATGGGGCCGATCTATCGCAGCGGCCTGGCCCTGCTGGCCTTTCTGGCGGCCGTGGCGCTCTGGGCGGTGTTCGCGCCTTTGGCCAGCACCCTAAGCCTCAGCGGCAAACTGGTGTCGGCGCAGCCTGCGGTGGTTCTGCAGCACCCCTACGGTGGACTGGTGGCGGAGGTGGCTGTGAAACGCCATGACCGCGTGGAGCAGGGGGCGCTGTTGCTGCGCCTTGATACCTCCCTGGAGGCCGCGCAGGTTGACGCGACAGAGGCGCTGCAAGGCCGGCTGTCGCAGGAAAATGCTATTATCGCCGCGCTGTTGGACAGGGCGTCAGCGCCGCATGCTGTTGATCCTGACCCAGAGGGCGGCACATCGCCGTTCAAGCTGCGGGCGCGACAGGCGATGGTGCAACAAGCGACCAAAAAGGCCAGTGCGGAAAGCCTGACCCGACAGGCGGCGGCGTTACAGGAAAAAATCGCCATCACGGAGGCCCAGCTGACCGGCATGCAGGCCCGGGCGGACCGGCAGGATGCGCTGTTGCAGAAAGGTCTGTTAAAACGCAAAGAGGGGGAGGCGCTGGCGGAACAGATCCTCATCGTGCAGGCTGAGGTGCAGGGCGACCGGGTGGAATTGGTCGCCTTGCAGGATCAGGCGCAGCAGGTTGCGGCGCAGGCGGATCTGGTGATGTTGCAGCTGCGCGAAGGGCTGCGCAGCACCATAGCGGCGAATGAAAAACAGCTGGAGGATATTGGCAAAACCCTGCTGTCGTTGCGCGATCGCGTGGCGCGCGCTGAGGTCCGCGCGCCGGTGGCGGGCATGGTGACGGAGTTGAGCCTGGAGTCCGGCAACAGCTACGCCAATCGCGGCGCCACGCTGGTTGCCTTGGCGCAACCGCTGGACCGACCGCATGTGGCCTTTACCGTGCCGGTGTCACACATTGACCAGCTGCAGCCCGGCATGTCGGGGCGGTTGGTTTTGACCAGTCTGCCGCAACGAGCGATGCCGGTGATTGATGTCACTGTGGCAGCGATTTCACCACGTGCGGTGCTGGATGACAGCGGCCAGCCCATGGGATACGCGGGGCGGGCGGATCTGTCGGCTGCGGCGGCAGACCGGTTGCAAAGGGCGCTGGGGCAGTTGCGCCTGTCTGAGGATATGCCGGTTCAGCTGATCATTGAGGTGCGCCAGACAACCTTGGCTGAATACCTGCTAAAACCCTTTGCTGCGGCGTTCCGCAATGCCCTGCAGGATTAGGCATGAAAACGCCGCCCCGGGGTCCGGGACGGCGCTGCGACAGGTGCGAGTGTCCGATCGGGTGTCAGGCTGCTTTGCTGTTGGCCGGGGTGAAATCCACCTCATCCGCGTCATCGCCAAGATCCAGTGAGATCCCAGTGGAGGACTGCGGCGCCGCGGCTGCGGGGCCAGGGGCTGCGGCCACCGGTATGGCAGGGGCGGCAGGTGCGTTTGCACTTGGCGCGGGGCTGTCAACCTGACCAGCCTCACCCAGATCAAAGACGCTGATGGCTTCGCGCAGCATCCGGGCCTGTCCCGCCAGCTCCTCGGCGGTCACCGAAAGCTCCTCAGAGGCGGCGGTGTTGGTCTGGGTGGAACAATCCACCTGGCCCACAACAATGCCGATCTGTTCGATGCCTTTGGTGATTTCTGAGTTCGAGGTGGAGATGTTGGACACCAGTTTGGAGGTATTGGTGATGCTTGGCACCAGTTCATCCATCATGGTCATCGCAGTTTGCGAGGATTCCACCGTCACAGAGGTGAGCGTGTTGATTTCAGCGGCCGCTTCCTGGCTGCGCTCCGCCAACTTGCGAACCTCAGATGCAACGACCGCAAAACCACGTCCATGCTCGCCCGCCCGCGCGGCCTCCACCGCGGCGTTCAGTGCCAGAAGGTCGGTCTGGCGGGCGATTTCCTGCACCACTTGGATCTTCTCGACGATGCTGTCCATGTGTTTGGTCGCTTCGTTCACCGCGTGACCACTGTTGCGCGCCATTTCCGCCGCTTCGCTGGCCAGAGTTTCGGTCTGATGCGCATTGTCCGCGGTGCTGGAGATGCTGGCGGCGATTTCCTCAACCGAGGCCGAGGCCTCTTCTGTGGCGGCTGCCTGAGTGATCGAAACCTCCTGCAGCTGGTTTGAGGTGGCGGAGATCTGGATCGCGCCGGCAGCCACGTTTGAGGCGGAACTGGTCACATCACCAACGGTGCGCCGCAGGTCTTCGACCATCCGGTTCAGGTCCGTCAGCAGCTCACCAATTTCATCTTTACGGCGGTTTTCGACCGTCGCGGTCAGATTACCGTCCGCCACCTGTTTGCTGAGCGTTTTGGCCGAATTCAGGCCGCGGCTGATGGAGCGCACCATGCTGAAACCCACCAGAAGGCTGAACACCAGCGCACCGATGATGATGCCAACCAGTTCAAACCAGGCGAGGTTATATTCCTGTTCAGAACGCTGCACCTCTTCTTCAAGGATGATGCTTTCCTCTTCCGAGAAGTCATGGATCAGCTTCAGGATGGCCTTGTCGAACTTGCCACCATCGATCACCAGTTTCAGCGCCGCCTCTTCCAGCTTGCCCTCTTTGAACAGGGCGATCACTTCGGCATTTACGGCCTCCAGCTGGGTGCGCAGCGCAACGAATTTGTCCAGCACCGCCACCTCTTTGGAAGACGCATGTCCATAGGAGGTTTTGATCAGTTCTTCTTCTTCATGTTCCAGCGCTTCCAGTTCATGCTCGATCTGGTCATGCAGCGGGCCTTTGTCGATCATCACATAATCCCGCATCAGGTTCTGAATGCGTTCTTGGATGATGGCCAGTTCATCAAGGTCGCGCAGCGCTTGGAAATCTTCGTGCACGATCTTGTCGTTTCGATCTTTCAGGATGGCCATCTCTTTCAGGGAGATGACGCCGATAATGACAATAAGGGTTGTTAATAACGTAAAAGACAGAGCCAATTTGGCTTTGATAGATAGGGTCATACTGAGTACTCGCACTAAGGGGTCGGGGTCAGGGTCGTACAAGCGCGCCCGTTGGTGGAAATAAAACTGCACCTAAGACGCTTACATTGTACTACGGACTCCAAAAGCGCATGTTTTAGAACATCTTTGGGTAGTTTTCGAAAATCTTGCTACCATTTTTGATTTTCTGCTGCTTTTTCAGAAGCATGAACATCTATGCGTGTTTCAAATAATGAAAAAGAAAATTACCTTAGGTAAATCAATTTGCGCAGGCCGCGATTAAGTTGTGTGGCGATTTGGGGGTGAACGGAAGGGTTTGTTTCAGCCAGTCAGATCTGGGGCTGCTGCCACAGGTGAAACATTGGGGGAAACGTTGGGGGCAGGCGGGCCGCAAAAGGTCACGGCCCAGCCATATGTGTGGTTCAGCCAGCTTCGGCGGCTTGCGGCAGGATCCAGGCGCCGCCCTGCGGGGGCAGGGTGTTGACCTGCAGCTGGCAATGATAGGCCGCGCTCAGCCGTTCATTGGTCAGCACCTGATCAGGGGTGCCTGTGGCGCGGATTGCGCCGGCGTCCATCAGCGTGACCTGATCGGCGAACATCGCGGTGAGGTTCAGATCATGCATCACCGCGATCACCCCGCCGCCTGCGGCGGCATAATCACGGGCCAATTGCATCACCACCAGCTGGTGACCGATATCAAGTGCTGAGACGGGTTCATCAAGGAACAGCCAGCGGGGCTGACCCTCCAGCATCGGTTCCCAGATCTGCACCAGCACCCGGGCCAGCTGCACCCGCTGTTTTTCCCCCCCAGACAGATCGTGGAAATGACGCCCCTCAAACCCGGCCAGCCCGACCCGCGCCAGTGCCTCCAGCGGCAGCCGGTCGCTCATATCAGGGGTGTCCGAGGCCAGGCCGGCGGTCAGACCAAGACGCACCACTTCCAGCACGGTGAAGGGGAAGGCCAGGTTGGCCGCCTGCGGCAGCACCGCCCGCATCATCGCCAGCTGATGGGCTTTGATACGGGCGCAGTCATGACCGTTCATCATGACGCTGCCTTTGTAAGGCAATTCACCCGTCAGGGCGCGCAACAGTGTGGTTTTGCCGGATCCATTGGGGCCGACAATCGCTGTAAGCTGGCCTGCACGGGCGGTGAAATCAACGCCGTGCAGGATTTCCTTGCGGCCCAGTTTGACGTGGATGTCTTTGGCAATAAGCTCCATCTTACATCTCCACCAGATTGCGGTTTTTCAGCAAGATCCACAGGAAAAATGGCCCGCCAAGCGCGGCGGTCACGATCCCGATCGGCAGTTCCGCCGGGGCAATCACGCTGCGTGAAATCGCATCTGCCAGCAGCAGGGTCACCGCCCCCAGAAGGGCCGCGTTGACCAGCAGGCCGCGATGATCCGGGCCCTGTACCAAGCGTAGCAGGTGCGGCACCACGATGCCGACAAAACCGATGCCACCAGTCACTGCGACCGAGGCGCCGACCGATCCCGCGACGGTCAGGATGGCGATCCGCTTCATCTTTTGCACGTCGATGCCCAGATGGCTGGCGGCGGCCTCGCCCAAGGCCAATGCGTTCAGGGCGCGGGCCAGAAAGGGCGCGGCGATCAGGGTCAGCAGGATGATCGGGGCCGAGGCGGTGAATTTCGCCCAGGAGGCGCCTGCAACCGATCCCATGCCCCAGAAGGTCAGATCGCGCAGCTGGTCGTCCGTGGCGTAATACACAATCAGCCCGGTCAGCGCGCCGGTCAGCGCGCCAAGCGCGATCCCGGCCAGCAACATGGTGGCAACGGATGTGCGCCCCCCCCGGGTGGCAATGCCATAGAGCAGCAACGTGGTGGCCCAGCTGCCGAGGAAAGCGGCGAATGGAACCAGGTAGTTGCCAACCAGCGCGATCACCGCAACAGGCAGGTAGCCGCCCAGCACAATCGCCGCCACTGCGCCAAAACCCGCACCGGCGCTGACGCCGACCAGACCAGGATCTGCCAGCGGGTTGCGGAACAGGCCCTGCATCACAGCGCCCGAAACCGCCAGCGCCGCGCCGACCAACACGCCCGTCAGCATCCGGGGCATCCGAATGTCCCAGACAATGATCTGATCACGCACGGACCCGGTGCCCGTGAGGGCAGCCAGCACATCCGTCTGATCCGCAGCACCCCAACCAAGGCTGAGCAACATCGTCAGCCCAAGGGCGCCAAGCAGAATAAAGCTGAGTAAACGGGAGAGGCTGCGGCGGTCCCCCGCCACAGCCTTTTGGCCCAAAGCAGGGCCAGCATTGGTATGTGTCGACATCAGTGAGACACGGCCTCATCACCGTAGATAGCCAGATGCAACTCGCGCGCAAACTCGGCGGTGCGCGGGCCAAAGCCAAGGGCTGCACCGTTGATCACATGGAAGGCCCCGTTCTTGCCTGCCGGAGTTGGCACAATGGCAGGCAGGGCAAGGATTTCCTCCTTGCGGCCCGCGTGATCGCCGCGGCCGCTCATCATCAGCACCAGATCAGGCTGCGCTTCGATGATGGCTTCGTCGTTCACCAGTTTGTAGCCCTCATAGGACTCGGCCATGACATTGGTTGCGCCGGCCAGCGTGATGATGCCATCCGCGCCGGTGTTACGGCCTGCAACGTTCAGGCGGCCACCGTCGTTTGACAGGATGAACATCACCCGTTTCTTACGGCCCACCTTGGCAATTTCGCCCGCCAGCGCGGCAAGGTCTGCTTCGACCTCACCTGCTAGGGTCTCTGCCTTGTCTTCTGCGCCAATGGCGGTGCCGACGGTGCGGATGGCAGCGCTGACGGCCTCACCGCTGAAGCCGTCGCGGACCAGTACCACCGGAACCGATGCGGCGCGCAGCAGGTCCAGCGTTTCCACCGGGCCCGAGGTGTGGCGGGCAATGATCAGGTCAGGGCCGACAGACAGAACGCCCTCGGGCGACAGGCGGCGCATATAGCCCACGTCCGGCAGCGCCATGGCTTCAGCCGGGAACATCGAGGTGGTGTCACGGGCGATCACCCGCTCCCCTGCATCCAGCGCAAAGAGGATCTCGGTCACCGGGCCACCCACCGACACGATGGCGTCCGCGTCGGGGTAGCTTTGGTCCTCGGCCAGGACAGCGGTGGTCAGGCTGAGCGCGCAAGCGGCGCCCATCAAAAGGGAACGGATCATGCGGAAACCTCCTCGGAGTTCAGGTCAGGCAGGTCGGCGATCAGCTGGTGCCATTGTGCCAGATCGTCGTTGTCGTTTTTCGGGTCGCGCATGCCAAAGATCTGCATGATGGTCATGCCGCGTGCGTCAAAGCATTCCAGCGAAATGGCCGGGCCGCGTTTGGTCGGCTTTTCAACGGCATAGACCTCAGCGACGTGGTCATTGCGCAGGTGCAGGTCAAACCGTTCGTCCAGAACATTGACCCAGGGCCCCATGTTTTTGATGTTGTCCAGACGGCCCCAGTGGATCTGGATGTTGCCGGGGTTGCCAACAAAGAGGATGGTGCGCTGTCCGGCCTCGGACACTTTGTTGATCAGCGTCTCAACGGCAGAGATGGCCAACGGGCGCACCCATTTTTCACCAGCCACTTCGCGGTAGGCGCCCAGACGGTTCATGCCCAGCTTGCTGGTCAGACGCATGAACTGGTGGGTGTCGGTCATCTTGCCCCATTCTTCCAGCAGGATGTCACGTTTGGCGGGGTTCTGTTTGGCGGGCTCAATCGGGGCGGCTTCGACGGTCTCAACCCCTTCGGACTGATCGTCCAGCGTCAGTTCCGCAACAACCTCCGCCCAGGCGTCATGGTTGGAGCCTTCGCGCATGAAGATCTTGTGCACTGCGTCACCGGCCGCGTCAAAAACCTGCAAGGTGCGGCGGGTGCCGGTTTCGGTCACCTGATCGATGGCAAAGCCGTGCACCCAGTGTTTGGGGAAAATGCGCAGGTCAATGTCATGGCCCAGCACCATCGCCGCATGCGGGCCGGAGCGGTATTCACCATAGGTGCCCACACGTTCATGCACGGCCGAGATGTTGCGGGTCAGTGCCATCACTTCGCCCAGCTTGCTGACCAGAGGCATCAGCTGATCGGGATGTGGGTTGATACGGGTGATGGTCTCACCGTCGCGGCTGCCGACATGGGCGGCGACAAGTTCAGCTTCGGAAATGCCCAATTTCGTTGCCAGATCGCGGTCACGCATCTTGGCATTGTCGATTTTGGCCTGGCGAATGTCTGCGGCGCTGGGTTTTTGCGTCATTGGGTGTCCTCGGGAAATCTGTGTTTTTGGGTCTTTTAGACGGATGAGGCGGCCCCCGAAGGGGCCGCCCAATGGATTAGAACGTTTTCGCGAGCGAGAACTTGATGTTCCGGCCTTTGGCATTCCGGCTCGGGTTGGTCAGATATGGCCGGTAGGTGGCATCGAAGAGGTTTTCGATCCCCAGGCGCATCTCTGTGCCTTCAAACACACCCTGGTTCGGCACATAGCCCACCGACAACGCGTAGGTGGTCCAGGCGTCCGATGCTTCGGTCGCAAAGGTCATGCCCGGGATCGTCGTGGTCGACGTGCGATCATGCGCAAAGGCATGTTTCATTTCGATCGCGATATCCAGTTGGTCATCCATGAACCGTTTGCCCAAGGTCAGCTGAACGCTGTCGGCTGGGGTGTAGTTGAAGTGGTCATCGGTGCCATTGATGGTCCCGCGGGTCATTGCCGCTGCAAAGTCAGCATAGAAGGCCGGGCTGGCGTAGTTCAGTTCCAGTTCCAGACCTTCCAGATCGGCCTGCGACACGCCCGAGTAGCTGGTGCCATCCCAGATGTGCGTCTTGAAGCCGGTCAGCTTGGCCTGCAGGCGATCTTCGCCCATGAAGACATCAAAACCGTCGTAGGAGATACCAGCCTCAAAAGTGGTGGCCTTCTCGGAAACGTCGATGGTGCTGCTGCGCAGGTTGTCGATGATCGGCAGGTCTTCGTTGTAGGCGGCGGTGCCGAATACAGCAAAGGAGTCCGAGACCTCGTAGCGACCGGACAGGGCGCCGGTCCATGCCTGCGACTTGTGGCTGGTGCCGTCCGGGATCGCCGGGTAAGTGAAACAGCGGGTCGGGCCGCGGCAGACGATCGCCTCGTTGTTGTTGTAGGACGTGATGGTCTGTTTCTCAAAACGCAGCTGCGGCGTCAGGGTGAAACGATCCGACACGGTGATCTCATCAACCAGATAGAGGGAGATGCTTTCATCCGTACCACCCGGTGCGGTGCCATCGTTGTCGCCTTCGGTCGCGCCTGCGGTCAGAACAGCCTGACGCGTACGCTCTTTCAGCTCGATCCCGGCCAGCAGCTTGTGACCTGCAGCGCCGGTGTCAAACAGGGCAGTGTTTTCAATGCGCAGGCTCAGGGTTTCGGTGTCATGCGCAGTGTTGATCAGACTGTCTGCCGGATCTGCCGAGGTGATCGTCATCTTCTCGTCTTTGTAGGTAAGACGGGCTTCGAGGTCGATCAGATCGCTGTCCACGGGGTTGTAGCGATAGGCGATGTAGCCGGTGGTGTCTTCGATGGTGTTGTCCACAATCGTGTCTGACCACGCGGGGTTATACGCATCGTAGGGCACATCTTCCTGCGGGCTGGTTGTGCGGGTCAGGCCGAAGGTCAGCGTGCTGTCATCGTCAAGATTGTAGTTCAGCTTCAGCAGGCCAGACGGTGCCTGGAACGCGGTGGCTTCACGGACGTTGCCGTCACCGTCCTTGGCGCTGCCAACATCACGGTAGCCGTAGAAGGCCAGAACGTTGAACCGGTCATCCGGGGCAAAGGCCAGGATCGAGGTCGACATCACGCCGTCACCGTTGGATTCATAGCCCAGCTTCTGACGGAACGCGAAGGTGTCACCGTCAACCAGGAAATCGGTTGCGTCTTTGGTCTGCACTTCGATGGTGCCGCCCATGGCGCCCGAGGTGTAGCGGAAGCTTTCCGACGGGCCGCGGGTGACCTTCACTTCTTTGAACAGCTCAGGCTCCAGCATCAGAAGCGAACCGTTGCGGTAGATTTCTTCGGCACCCGAGGCGACGCCATCAACAATCACAGCCACTTTGCCGTCGGTCCCGTAGGTGCCAGCGGCGGCACCAAGGCCACGAATGTTCACGGCCGAACCCGATGGGGTGGTGCCGTTGATCAGCGAAACGTTCGGGATCGAGTCCAGCAGCTCGCCCATCGAGGTCGCCTGACGCGCTTCGATTTCGGCCTGGTCAACAATGGTGGTGGAGCTTGCGGTTTCGGTCTGAACGCCACGGCGGCTTTCTTCCAGAACGATTGCGTCCAGTTCGACGATTGCATCTGCGTCCTGCGCCAGCACCGGGCTGGCTAGGGTCGGTAGGGCGGTCAGACCGGCAACGGCCACCGCGACGGGTGTTTTATGCTTCATAGTCCCCTCAAAGCATTTGGTAAATCTTACGCGTGAGTGCGGCGAGATGATTTGCTGGCTTTGAGCGGGCTGATCGCGAGGTGGCTACTGATATAACCAACTAAAACTGTCAAGGATCACGACCAATCCCATTCGTATAGGGTATTTCCACAAGACGCCAGTCACTTTTCGCTGCATGTGCGAAAGATAAAAATGAGGCAATGTTCACGTTCTGGCGCGGCTATATTGAAAATAAACGATATATCGTAAATCTGTATTTTTTCATGCATTTGCATGTCTGGGTGAGAAATCGCGTCTCATTGGGCATTTTGCGGCGGCGAAAAAATCTGATCGGGCGAAAATGACGCAGCCGAAAACACAAAGGGCGACGCCAAGCGCCGCCCTTTTTGATTCGCAATCTCTGTAGGTTAGAGGCGTTCGATCTTCTGCAGGAAGTCCTTGATCGCGGCATTGGTATTGGCCGCCGCATCATCGACCGAGAACATCTGGTTCATCACATCCGCCGCCGCTTTGGCCGCGATGGTGGAGCTTTCTTCCACACCGATGATGTTTTTCGAGACGTTATCAACCCGGTTCGACAGATCCGCCATCGAATTTGACATCTCCAGCGTCACGCCACCCTGCTGCTCGGCTGCAGAGGACATGTTTGAGGCCTGGTTCTGCACCGCCGCGACCGCGTCAGAGATTTCCTTGATCGCGACAACATTGGTTTCCACACCATCGGTCACCGCGTCGATCTCACGGCGGATTTCTACTGTGGATTCAGCAGTTTGCTCGGCCAGCTTGCGGACCTCTTCGGCTACCACGGCAAAGCCACGGCCAGCTTCGCCAGCGCGGGCGGCCTCGACCGCTGCGTTCAGCGCCAGCAGATCAGTCTGGGCCGTGATCCCATTGATGAACTTCACCACGTTGGAGATGCGCGCAGTGGCATCCTGCAGGTCCTGCAGGGTGGCCGTTGCCGTCTCGGCTTTGGTGTTGGCATCCTGGCTGAGGGTCGAGGTGCGGGTCACACCGCCTGCAATCTCCTGGATTGAGGCAGACATCTGCTCAACCGCCGACGCGGTGCCAGACACTTTGTCCGCCGCAGCGACGGAGTTTTCCTTGACCACAGCCCCCTGGGCGCTGGTCTGTTCCGCCATGGAGGCCATGGATTCCGCGGCTGCTTTCGACCGGTTTGCGGCCTCGGCCAGACTATCCATTGAAGACACCACAAGTTCCTGGAACTCATTGCCCAGACGGCGCACAGGACGCAGCAGGGAGGTGCCAAGCGCAAAGCCTGCGACGATGATCACCAGACCGATGATGCCAAACTTGTAGAAGGTTGCCTGAACCGCAGCATCAGCTTCGGCCAGTGCTTCAGAGGTGTCCACGCCGGTGACCATCACCCAGTCAAAGCCGGGAATGTCCAGCCGTCCGTATGAGGCAAAGCTTTCGGTGCCGACATGGTTTTCGCCACGGATGAAGCCACCTTCGCCAGCCAATGCCAGATCAATGGTTTCGCTGTCGACCTCGGACCCGACGTTCAGATCGGTGCTGAGGCGTGGGACGGCGCGCAGACGGTGGTTGTCACCCAGCAACAGCGATTCAGAGGATTCAAACCCCTTCACCTCGGTGTTGACGATGGCGTTGATCCGGTCGACAGGCGCCTGGAAGGCGATGATGCCTTTCAGCGTCTCCCCTTCCATCAGGGGCACCAGGACAAACCCGGCATCGGCGCCGTAAGAGGGCTCATAGGGTTCAAAATCAACCATCACGGTGCCGCGCTGACCGTTGTTGATGATCTCAGCCACGGCGCGGCCAAAACCCGACGATTTATAAGGGCCGGTCAGGAAAGAGGTGCCGTAGTCCAATTCTTTGAACACCGAATAGACGATCCGGCCGTCCTGCGCGTCCAAGAGGAAGATGTCGTAGAAGCCAAACTCATCAAGAGTGGAGGCGAAATAGGGGTGATACCAGGCGTGCAGGTTGGAATAGAGGCTGCCGTCGCCGGCATCATTCATCAGGTGTTTCTCACCGATGTTCTGTCCGTTGTCGCTGATGTAGAGCTGCTGCAGCTTGCGTGCGAGGGGATCCAGCTGTTGCCAGCGGGCCACGTCTTCGGCGGTGGCGCCGGGCGTGTTGTCACCCTGGTAGGCATAGCGCTGGGCCAGAGCGGCATTTGCGGGCTCATCTTCCATCCGGCGGTCCACATCTTTGGCGGCGGTTGCAAACTCCTGAGCGGAGTTGATGACCATCGGATTTTGCGCCATGGTTTCGGCCACGCTGACCACATTGGCAAAGTAATTTTCGATCGATTTTTTCTTCATCGCAAAGACGGTCTCGATCGAGCCGCGCGCGGCATCTTCGGACAGTTTGTAGATGCGCTGAATATCGACGTAGGTGATGACAGCCGCCGGTGCCAAACCAAGCACCAAAAGCGCCGCCATGATCTTCGTCCTGAACTTCATACCTGTGTACCTTTCACCGTAACAAATACCAAAGCGGCACCCGAAAGAGTGAGTGGTAGCGGGGGCAACTTTGGACGGAATGAGTGTAGTTCCGCGTTGAACAGAACGGAGCGCTTCTGTCACAGTTTAGGGCTAGAGCCTTAAAAAACTTAGAAAAATCCACTCTGGGGTGCAGGTGCGCAAAAAAATGGCAGGCTAGGTTGAATGTTAGGGCAAACGGTCAAAGCTTAGGCATGCACCGATTAAGACTTGTGCACATTTTGCAAACTTGGGTGTATCAATTGTAAAAAAACACCCCCTGGTTTCAGGAGGTGTTTTTGCTTTTTTTATCGGTGTTACACTTCTGCCGCTTTGCGCGGCCGCCGGCGGCGATTGCGGCGAGGTTTGTCGGCACCGGGCTGGCCGTTATTCTGGCCCCCATTTTGACCCCCGTTTTGGCCACCTTCTGCGCTGCGTCGGCCACCGTCACGGGCGGGTCGTCCACCCTGTGCGTTGCCACCGTTGCCACCCCGTGACCGGCCGTTGCCACGCCCGGAGGTACCGCTGTTGCCCTGACCGCCGCCTTGACTGCCACCACGGGCGCCACCGCGTCCTCCACGGCGACGGTTGCCGCCGGATTTCTTCGGCTCCTCACTGGGCAGGAACGGTGTGCCTGAGGCGACCGGGATCTCCAGCTTCATCACCTTTTGAATGTCGCGCAGCAGTTCAGCTTCATCCGCGGTGCAAAAGGCAATCGCTTCGCCTTCGCGGCCAGCACGGGCGGTGCGGCCGATGCGGTGCACATAGTTGTCGGGCGTGTCAGGCAGATCATAGTTGATCACATAGGCAACGCCGGGAATGTCGATGCCGCGGGCGGCCACATCGGTGGCAACCAGCACGTTGATGCTGCCTTCGCGGAAGCCTTTGATGGCGCGGTCACGCTGGTTCTGGCTTTTGTTGCCGTGGATTGAGGCCGCGTTGAAGCCATCGCGTACCAGCGATTTCATCAGCTTCTCCGCGCCCCATTTGGTGCGGGCAAAGACCAGTGTCAGCGCATCAAGGTCCTTGGACAGGATTTCGCGCAGCATTCGGGGTTTGGCATCGCGGTCCAGGAAATGCACCGACTGTTTGACCTTATCCGCCGCTTTGCCCGGGGGCGACACCTGCACCCGGCGTGGGTTGGCCAGGTAAGCCTTGGACAGCTCTTCCATCTGTTTGGGCATGGTGGCCGAAAACAGCATGGTCTGGCGCGGGGTGCCCAGCTTGGGGGCGATTTTGCGCAGCGCATGGATGAAGCCCATGTCCAGCATCTGATCGGCCTCATCCAGCACCAGATGTTTGGTCTGGGACAGATCCACGGCGCCGCGGTCCATCAGGTCGATCAGACGGCCGGGGGTCGCGACCAGAATATCGGTGCCGCGGTTCAAAACGGCGATCTGGCGGTTGATCGATTGGCCGCCGACCACGGTGCGCACATGGATAGGCGTATGATTGGCCAGCATGTTCAGGTTGTCAGCGATCTGGTTCACCAGTTCCCGGGTTGGCGCCAGCACCAGCGCTTTGGCGGTTTTTGAAGCAGGTTTGCCCGGTTCGGTCAGCAGCTGCTCCATCAGGGGCAGGCCAAAGGCCAGGGTTTTTCCGGTACCGGTCTGGGCAAGGCCCAGAATGTCGTGACCTTCCAGTGCCAGCGGGATCGCCTGGTTCTGGATTGGGGTCGGGGTCTTCAGCCCGGCTTTGCCAAGGGCCTTGTTCAGCGCTGGGCTAAGGCCCAGCATGTCGAAATCAAACAATTCATGTCCTTTCACGCATGAGCCGGCAGGCCCACACGGGGGAGGCCGCACAGCGTGCGGCGCAGGAGGTTTCCGCCAGACACAGACCCCCAAGGGGGGCTCGGTTGGCGTCTAGAACCCTGCGTGATGGGGAACTGGAGGGGTAGGGCGCTGGGGCCTCGTCTTCGGGCCCGGCTGGTCACGCGACAGCGCAGCGCTGGCGGTGCATATGATCCCTGTCCGGTCGGAAGTCAAGCCGCGGCCGCGTTTGGGGCAATAAATATTGGCTGATTTGCTGTTTTGGCGGCTGCCTGCGGGAAAAAATGCAGGCCAAAGTCAGATTTTTTGCCGCCCCCGTGGAATAAACCGGCGGGGTCACCCGTTTCTCCCATGCAGTTTTGCACGAATGACAGTGAACACGCCATTGGGAGGGAATAATGGCAGACAAAGCAAACAAGGACGTCCACAGCTTCTTTGCAGAGGACCCCGAGAAAGCCGACAAAGCGTTTTTTGGCCGTGTGGCCAATCCGGATCGCCGTGGGTTTCTGAAGAAGACCGGCCTGGCCACCATGGCCGCGATGGTCGGCACCTCGATCCC
Organism: Thalassovita sp.; assembly: GCF_963691685.1. Classification (GTDB taxonomy): domain Bacteria; phylum Pseudomonadota; class Alphaproteobacteria; order Rhodobacterales; family Rhodobacteraceae; genus Thalassobius. Next base: position 3,472,199 of record NZ_OY829290.1, on the reverse strand, counting down.
GTTTCACCGCAACATGCCGATTGGCTTTGTGCCTGCCGCGATGGCCTCTGAGGATGTGCTGGTCGGCAAAGATGGTCTGACCCTGCTGAACGATCGCCCGGTAAACGCCGAAACCCCGCCGCATCTGCTGGATGACGCAATCACCCCGACCAACCGTCACTTTGTGCGCAACAACGGGATCCCGCCCGAAGATGTGGACCCCGCCACCTGGACCGTGACAATTGACGGGTTTGTGGACACGCCGATGACCTTCACCATTGCTGAGCTGAAAGAACAGTTCGAAGTGGTGACCAAAGCGCTGACACTGGAATGTGGCGGCAACGGCCGTGGTTTCTTTAACCCGCCCGCCAAGGGCAACCAGTGGACCTATGGCGCTGTGGCCTGTTCCGAATGGACCGGTGTGCGCCTGAAGGACGTGCTGGAAAAGGTCGGCGTGAAGCCCGAAGCGGTCTATACCGCGCATTATTCGGCGGACACTCACCTGTCCGGCGATCCCGAGAAGCTGCCGATTTCGCGTGGCATGCCGATCTCCAAGGCGATGACCGATGAAATCCTGATCGCGTTTGAAATGAACGGTGCCGCGCTACATCCGCTGAACGGCGCACCGCTGCGTCTGGTGGTGCCGGGCTGGCCTGCCTCGACCGCACAGAAATGGCTGACCCGGATTGAACTGCGCGACATCGTGCATGACGGCCCGAAAATGACCGGCAAAGCCTACCGTGTGCCGAACCGTCCGGTTGAACCGGGTGAGAAGGTGGACAAGAAAGACTTTGTCATCATCGAGCGTATGCCGGTGAAATCGCTGATCACCTTCCCTGAAAACGGGGCAGAGGTTGCCGGTCAGGCCACCCAGGTGCGCGGTCACGCATGGTCGGGCGATCGTTCGATCAGCAAGCTGGAAATTTCGATCGATTTCGGCACCACATGGGTCACCGCGGAACTGGACGATGCGGTCAACTCTGGTGCTTGGCAGAACTGGCGCTCTGACGTGACCTTCCCGCAGGCGGGTTACTATGAGGTCTGGGCGCGCGCGACCGACAGCGCGGGCGACATGCAGCCCTTTGCGATTGATTGGAACCCGAAAGGGTATCTGAACAACACCATGCACCGCGTGGGCCTGCGCGTCAGCTGATCCGCTGACCACATAACACACCACCAAAGGGCGTGGCGGCAGAGGTGCCGCCCGTCCCATCAAGGTACAATCCCAAGACTACAGGAGTCCTCATGCGACTGTCTTATCTGGCGGCCAGCATTGCTCTTTGCTGTGGCCTCGCCATGCCTGCCGCTGCGGCGGAACCGCTCACTGATCTGCTTGCCGTGGCTGACCTGAAAAAGGGTGAGAAGGTCTTTAAGAAATGCAAAGCCTGTCACACCGTGAAGGAAGGCGGCAAAAACAAATCCGGTCCTAACCTGTTCAACATTGTGGGCGCTGACGTGGCCGCGGTGGATGGGTTCCGCTATTCCAAAGGCCTGCAGAAATACGCCGGCAGCTGGACGCCCGAGCGGCTGGATGCCTTTCTGACCAAACCCAAGAAAGAGGTCAAAGGCACCAAGATGAGTTTTGCCGGTCTCAAAAAAGAGAAAGACCGCGCCAATCTGATTGCCTTTTTGAACCAGAACGCAGCCACGCCGATCGCCTTTGGCGCGGACGCAACCGCCGAGGCTGAGGCGGCACAAGATGCCGCAGCAGAAGAGCCGGAATTCGGCATTCTGGTCATGGACAAGGGCGCGGAAGAGACCTACTACGCCTGCTCTGCCTGCCATTCCGAAATGATCGTCGCCCAGCAGGGTCTGACGCGGGATGGCTGGATTGAGATGTTCGAATGGATGGTAGACGAACAGGGCATGAGTGAAATCGATGAACCCGATTACACGCTGATCCTGGATTATCTGTCCAAGAACTATGGCGAGGACCGTCCGAACTTCCCGGGGCGGAACTGATCTTGCCATATGTCCGGGGCCTGAGGGTATCTTAACTCTCCTCCCCAGGGGCGCTGCCTCGGCAGCCGCTCCGCAGATGCCCTCAAGGGCCCCGGACGCTTGGCACCTAGCAGCGCTGCGCGTCCGGAACGATTGATCAGGCGGCCAGTTTCAACGCTTTGCGGGTCATCCCCACCAGCATGTCACGGGCTTTGAACATGCGGATCAGCCAGCCGGTGGTGATCCGGCCGATGCCCGGCAGATGCGCGACACCGCCGTTGCGGCCCAGTGTGACCAACATGATGTCATTGCCGGTTTGCGCCTTGTAACGTGCTTTTGGTGCCTCGCCTTTCAGGGTGGCGCGGATGTTTTTGCTGGCCACTTTGATGTGGCTGTTTACATAAATCGCTTTCTTGGCTTCCTCCAAGGCGGCGATATCACCCAGGACATAGATGTCATCACGCCCCTGCATCCGCAGGAAGTCATCCACCGGAATGCGGCCTTCGCCGGTCAGCGCCTCTGACGGTAGGAAGCTGGTGTTGGGACGGCCCCCCACGGCCCAGAAAATCAGATCAAAGGGCAGCTCTTCCCCCGCGGCGGTTTTGGCCACGCCACCGGCCGGTGTTTCGCCAAAGGCGGGTTCGATGACGCGGTCGTTGAACCGTAGTGTGACGCCACCTTTCTGCAGGTGATCGCGCGCTGTGGCAGCCACTTTGCGGCTGGTGCCGGGCAGCAGCCCTGCGCTGGATTCAACCAATGTGATGTCTTTGCCGGGCATGTCTTGCAGGATCTCCCCCGCCAGTTCGACGCCAATTGCCCCGCCGCCGACAATCAGGATGCGCTGGGCTTGTTGCAGGGCTTCGGCAGTGTCTTGAAACTGCGCCATCCGACTGTCGCGATTGCCCGATTGGGCGCGGGTCAGTTCGGTAGCGTAGCGGCTGCCCGTCGCCAGGACGGAGACATCTGCGGTGACCTGCATCGCCTCGCCATTGGTCAGCTGGACCGTACCGGTGCCCTCCTCAAATCCGGTCAGCTGGCCCTGGATCAGCTGGGCCTTTGGCAGCGCTTCCGTCAGGGGAACAAGGGCGCGCTGGGCAAAGTCGGGTTCCACCAGATTGCGGGGCAGGGCCATTGGCACCTCATAATAGTCCAACGGGCTGACCAGGGTGACCGATGCCACCTCTTCCAACTCCTTGGCCAGTTTTACCCCAGCCTGTCCGCCGCCGTAGATCACCACCGATTTTGTCATCACGTGCTCCTGTTTCCTTAGATGCATGCCGGGCGCGCTCGCCCGCTGTTGCTGTTCAGATAGGGTAGCTGAAAATATACTTCAATATTATAATTATATTTTTGAATCTGGAAAATCTGCCTGCCACAGCCTATTTGGGGCCTATGACCCAATCGCTTGATCTGCCGCCAACCCTGTCTGTGCTGTTTCTGTTTCGACATATGTCGGATCAGGTGGGCGCGCGGATTTCTGCGATGCGGCCGGATCTGACGCCCAATGACATCAGCCTGTTGCTGCATCTGAATGCACCGCGGCGGATGAAAGAACTGGCGGAGATGATGACCTGCCTGCCCTCAAACGTGACACCGCTTGTGACCCGGGCTGAGGCGCGCGGATGGGTGCGCAAAGACCGCTCCGCCACGGATGCGCGGGCGGTGGATGTCACGCTGACCGAGGCTGGTCAAAACCTGCGGGCTGAGGTCATCGCCCTGATCAGCGCCGAGGTTCAGGCCGTCACCGGCCTGACAGAGGCGCAGGCGCTGCGGGTGCTGGAGGTCATGCAGGCTGAGGCGGCGAGCACAGCGGCGCAATAAGCTGCCTTTGGCCCGATCAGGCTGCGGTGCAGGGGGCGGCGCTGTCGGTTGCCATGACCATCGCCAGCACATCGGTGTTCTCATCCCCGCGCAGGGTCAGCCGGCGCAGATAATCGGCAATCGCATTGAAGCGGCGCAGGTCCATACCTGTTGCCACAATGGTGTAGCTGTGCTGTTCGGTGGCCCATTGCGCCGCGGTTGGCCCGGCTGGGCGGGTTGGCGCCACCGCTGCGGGGCTGGCCAGCAGGGTCAGGCGGCAATTGTTGCGGCCGGAGTAATGCATCACGCGCCGCGTCTCATCCAAGGCCTGCTGATCGACCAGAAACAGACTGGCCAGGCTCAGATCAGGTGCCCCCAGTCCTGAGGTGGCGCGCGCCGGCTGCACGGCATCATCCAAGGTGTAGCTTTGGGCGGTGAAGGCCGCATGCAGCGCTAGCAGGTCGGGCTGCGCTTTGGGGGCCTCCAGCAAGGGCGCCAGGAACAGCGCACCGGCCACCGCCGCCGCAATCGCAACGGCGCTAAAGCTTGCCACCGGATGCCAGAGCGGTTTCCAAGGCTGGTTCGCGGGCATGGCTGCCCCCGAAACTTTCGCCTGGGGATGGTCAGGCGCCTCGGCCGTGGCCAGCGCGGGTTTCAAACCAGACAGCGCGGTTGAGACGGCGCGGATCTCCTCCAGCGCGGCCTGCAGGGCCGGTTCGTTTGACAGACGCGCCTCAAGCGCCGCAGCCTCTTCGGCCGGCAACTCGCCATCGCTATAGGCGTTCAGCAGCTCCCAGTCGTGGTCTGCAATATCCATCATACGCCTTTGTCCTTCCGGCGGTTGTTCTGGCCTTCGTCAGCGCCCTGCGGTGCCTGATCCGCGCGCATGGCTTCGATCAAGGCGCGCCGGGCCCGGCTGATGCGGCTCATCACGGTGCCTGTGGGCACATTCATGACTTCCGCCGCTTCGGCATATTTCATTCCCATCACATCGACCAGAAACAACACCTCCCTCTGGGGTGCGGCTAATTGGTCAAAGGTCAGCCGAACAAGTATGTCATTCGCCGGATCGCTGCTTTGCGCCAGATCAACCAATAGACGTGTGTGACTGCGGGAATATTCCAACCGCACGCGTTTTTTACGCAGCTCATCAAAATTGAGATTGCGCAGCACCCGAAACATCCACGGCCGTAGGGCATCCAGCTGACTGGGGGGATTTTCGGCGCGCAGGCTGCGTTCAATGGCGTCCTGCACCAGATCATCTGCCTGATCCGGCGTCTCCGCGATGGAGCGCGCATAGGCCCGTAACTCAGGCAGCAGGATTTCAATCTGGGTAAGCGAGGCCATGGCCTCTTATGGCGGGGGGAGGCAGGGCTGTCAAAGACGCGCCAATGCCCCAAGGGGCCACAAGTCTGGGAAAGATGCCAAAAAGATACGCCCGCGTAGGGTTCTGGGTCTGGCGTGCTGCGCGCCTCAGGCTTCCATCCAGATGGTGACGGGCCCGTCGTTGAGCAGCTCAACCTTCATGTCCGCACCAAATTCGCCAGTTTCCACCGGCACGCCTTCGCTGGCGAGTTTGGCGGCAAAATACTCATAAAGCGCTTTGCCGTCTTCCGGGCTGGCGGCGGTCGAAAACCCGGGCCGGTTGCCACGAGAGGTGTCTGCCGCCAGCGTGAACTGGGACACCACAAGGGCCGAGCCGCCGATGTCCTTGACCGATTTGTTCATCTTGCCGGCCTCATCCTTAAAGATGCGCAGCTTTGAAATCTTGGCGGCCAGATGATCGGCCTGGGCTTCACTATCGCCCTGCATCGCACAGGTCAGGATCAACAGCCCCGGGCCAGATTGGCCGATTTTTTCACCCTCTACGGTGACTGAGGCATGGGAAATCCGTTGCAGCAATGCGCGCATGGGGCGGCTCCTTGGGTAAAATTGTGTTGGGCCGCATTGGCCGGATTTTTACGGTAAAAAGCAAGCCGATTTGAGGCGGATCAAAGTAGCATTGCGACGCGTCTGGCAAAATACCCAAGACAGCGGGGCGGATCGGGCATTGCCCTACCTCAACCCACTGTCTGGACGACGGGCGTCCTCACGCCGCCCGGAGGGGATAGTTAAGGAATTGACGGGGCCGAGGGGTCAGTCCCGCCATTCGACCACCTCGTCCAGCGCGGCCCGTTCTGTACGGAATGCGTTGGCGGGGTGGTCGCTATCTTCGTAGCCAAAGGAAATGGCACAAAGGATCAACCGGTTTTCAGGGATCTCAAAATGGCTGCGCAACAGCGGCGCATAGGCCGCTACGGCGGCCTGCGGGATCGATCCCACGCCCAGGGCCTCGGCGGCCAATGTGAAGGCGCTGACAAAGCCGCCGCAATCCATCGCGCCATAGGGCCCCAGATCCCGTTCCGAGGTGACAATCGCCACATGGGGCGCGCCAAACAGGCGGAAGTTTTCAGCCGATTGCGCGGCTGAGGCTGCGCGATCGCCTTTGGTGACGCCCACCGCCTCATATAGCTGCCAGCCGCAGGTGCGGCGGCGGTCCTGGTAGGCACCGGTATATTGTTTGGGCCAATCCATATCCGGGGCGGGCGTGCCACTCGCGGCCTCTGCCATCAGTTTCTGGCGGAACGCCTCGGTCGCTGCCGGTTCGGTCACAATCACCTGCCAGGGCTGGGCGTTGCACCAGCTGGGCACGCGGCCTGCCGCACGGATGATCCGCGCGATCACATCGCGCGGCACCGGGTCTGCGCGAAACCCCCGGCAACTGTGACGACGTGCCAAGAGGGTTTCCAGCGCTTCAATATCGCTCATCAGATCTTTCCTTCACTCACCGCCATCAGATAGCCAATGGCCCCGGCGACAGTCAGCCCGATCAGCACCGCAAATGCAATCTTCCAGCCCGACCAGGGCCGTTCGCCCTGCACCCGGCCGGTGCGCCCGTTGACCACAAAGCGATAGCTTTTGCCGCGATATTTATAGGCCGCCATCCAGACCGGCAGCAGCACATGTTTGAACGTGACGTCTTTCACATCGGTGTCGACGCGGTGGATCTTCTGCCGGTCACCGCCAATGTCAAAGCGCACATCACGCTCAATCACCCGGTCCATATGGGCGCGGGCCTGATCGAAACCTTCATCCAACTCGACGGTGTAAGCCTCGGCCCGGAACCCGGCGAGGAACTCTGGCCGGTAAGGTTCCAGGGCCGCCAGATCCCAAGGCTCCAGCGCGTCGGTGTATTTCTTCGGCAAGGCGCGCGACGCCAGCACCAGCACGTCATCAAAGAACCGCGCCACCCGGCCCGAGGCCGGGGTCCAGCGGATCTTCTGCACCCGCTCTTGCTTGGTTTCACCATCCCGGGTCACGGTGCGGGTTTCATAATAGATGGTGCCGCGCTGACCGCTGTAGCGGCTCTTGGTGTCGGCATCAAAGGTCCAATAGGGCACATAGATGCCCTCCATCTTGCGGCCCTTGCGCGCATAGTCCTGCAGCCCGTTGGGCGCGAACCACAGTTTGCCCAACCAGCTGGTCATCGCCTCACGCGCTTGCTTTTCCTCCAGCGCAAAGGGCAGCACGCCTTTGGGCTTGATATGGCGATGGGTGCCGGTGCCTGTCACCACCGGGGTGGCACAGAACGGGCATTCCGCGGCGTGGGTGGCCTCGGCCATTTCCACCTGCGCCCCGCAATTGGGGCATTTGCTGACGCGGGTCTCTTCAATCTCCTGGCTGGGCAGCAGGTTGTTCAGCGCCTGTTTGAAATCCAGCTCTTTCAAGCCGCCCTCCCAGGGGCCGGCCTGGGTGACTTCGCCCTCATTGCCGCAGTGGTCGCAGATCAGCTGCCCCTTCTGCGGATCAAAGCGGAAATCTGCGCCACAGAGATCGCAGGGGAAACGGTGTTCGGAAATGGCTGTTTCAGTCATAAAATCACGGACCCATACTTTGGTTGGTAAGCCTTCCAAACTTTTTTCCATTTTTTTGCTAAAAAGGGGAGGGCTTATGTCGTTTTGGGATCTGAACGCATAGAAAAGATACCGAAGCACACTCTTAGGAGCCCGCCATGACCGCCAACACGACTGCCACCGTGACCGCAAATGCCAACACCACCCCTGCCGCCTACCTGGGCCTGCATGTGGCGCTGCAAAGCGCGCTGAAAGCACATGGCGCCTGGAAACAGCGCATGGTGCGCGCCGTTGCCAACAAGAACACGCATATGTCGATTGATGAACTGCGTCTGGCAGAGGTCAGCGATTTTGGTCAGTTCCTGATGGATCTGCCGGTTGAGCTGCAGAAATCCCCGCGCCTGGCTGAGGTGCGCCGCCTGCACGCGGATATGCATATTGCCGCTGCTGATGTGGCGCTGCTGGTCAAGCAAGGCAAATACGAAGAGGCCCGCGCCGCACTGTCGACCGGCGCCTTCCCGCAGATCAGCGGTGCATTGAACCAGGCGCTGGTGCGCTGGCAGGTCCGTGATCTGGCTGCGTGAGTTTCGCTGAATAACTTTTGCGAGGCTCTGTGCGGAGGGGCAAGATGATGATGGCTTTGGACACAACACGGGATCTGACCCAAGATCTGGATCAGGCGCTTCAGGCCCATGGTGCGTGGAAACAGCGCCTGCGAGCTGCCGCTGTGCACAAAGAGGTGGATCTGCCGGTCAACAGCATCTGCCGCGATGATTGCTGCCGCTTTGGCCGTTGGCTCTACAGCCTGCCGGCTGAAAAACGTGATAGCCCTGAGGCGCGCACCGTGCAGCGCCTGCATGCCCAGTTTCATCGCGCCGCAGGGGCGGTGGCGAATATGATTGAGGATGGAATGTTTGATCAGGCCCTGTCGAGCCTGGCCACTGGCGGCTACCCGCAGGTGAGTGCCGAACTGACCCGCGCCGTGGTGGATTGGAAAGTGGCCCTGATGCGTGAGGCGCGCGCGGCTTAACCTATTTAAGACTTATCAGCGTTCGGAGATAGCGTTCAGGGCGGTCTGCAGCAGCAGGCCGCTTTTTTGTTGTCTGCCCCCTGTTTGGTGTCAGCACCGCGCCACTCACCTGCTTGCGCCTTGCCCCCCAAGGAAAGCGCCCAGCCCTGAAAACACCCGCCCTTTGACACAAAGCTGCCACATTTGCCGCCGTTCCCTGACTCGCTGCCACAGACTCAAAGCAAGCAGTTTAGCAGGGCGGTTTGGCACGAATCCTGCTGCAAACCCTTGAATAGACTGCATTTGGCAGGGCCAAGGTTACGAAACCAGGACCATGGTACTAGTCACACTAGGACCAACGAGACCTCGGCCCATACTTTATCGCAATTTCATCCTAAAATGGGGTGCGGTATTGTCGTTTGTAGTTACTGAGAGCAGCCCTTCGCACTAGCGAATAACCGAGAAAGAGATACGACATGGCCCAGAAGACAGTCACCAACACTTGCGAGATCATCAACAACGCAATCGTTGCCCATTTCGTCCTGGGTCATCAGCTGCGCGCCGCCGCCTACGAAGAAAACCGTGGCCTGCCGGTTCGCGCTTACAAGAATTCGCAGAAATGTGGTCTGGGCAAACTGATCGCCTTCCTGAAAGAAAACGATCAGATGACCGACCGCGCCAAAGAAGTGGACGGCCTGCACCTGGACCTGCACGACGCCGCCTGTGGAGTGGCCGCGCTGATCGCCACCGGTCACTTTGACGAAGCCATTGATGAGCTGTCCACCGGCTACTACGCCGAAGCCGCCGCCGCGCTGACCAAAGCGCTGTCGCAGTGGAAGATGGAAACTGCCTAAACCTACTGTTCGGTAACGATTGCTCTCAGGGCGCCCTCCGTGGCGCCTTTTTCTTTGCCCGCGTTCTGAAGGGGGGCGTGTGAGCAACTGGCCGATTGTGGGAATAGGGGGCTGCTTTGACCTATCCGTGCCAGCACGGCCAGATGTGGGTGCCCAAAGGATAGGTTTTGCCGCCAGTCCATAGGTCACGCGGGGAAATCACCGCCCGAATCCGGCGAATCCACCCGTTTTGGGCCCTTGGTGCCAACCAAAGGATATATCCCCCACCTATCCTTTTTGGGCCGCTTCTACCCCGGAATATTCGCCGTTTTTGCGACCTTGGTTGCAGAATCGCCATTGCGTTCAGACCAAGGCCCTAAGCGTCCTAGGACCATAGAGAGCGTAAGATATACTTTATAGAGATAGAGCGCGAATGGGGGTGGGGGTATAGTCATTTGTACAAACACAGAGCAAACCATCGCATAGCGAAAACAAAGAAAGATAGAAACATGACCCAGATGACCGTTATCAACACCTGCGAAATCATCAACAACGCAATCGTTGCTCACTACATCCTGGGTCACCAGCTGCGCGCCGCAGCGATCGAACAGAACCGCGGCCTGCCGGTACGCCTGTACAAGAACGCGCAGAAATGCGGCCTGGGCAAACTGATCGATTTCCTGAAGAAAAATGACCAGATGACCGCCCGCGCTCAGGAAGTTGACGCGCTGCACGTTGACCTGCACGACGCAGCCTGCGGTGTGGCCGCCCTGATCGCCACCGACAACTTCGACGCCGCCATCGATGAGCTGGCCACCGGCTACTACGCTGACGCTGCCGCCGCCCTGACCAAAGCCCTGTCGCACTGGAAAGTTGAGGTCTAATAGACCCGATAGAATTTACGTTTGCTCTGACTGAAAAGGCGCCCCTCGGGGCGCCTCTTTTTATGTAAGTTCTGCTAACAGTTACGCCGGTGGCGGCGGTGGCGGTGGCATCACCGTGAAGAGCTGCGCCAGCTCCGCCACATCCTCGGCGGTTTTCCAGCCGTCCTGACCCGGTGTCCAGACGTGGCTTTCGCGTTTCAACTCACCCGTTTGCGCCATACGCCCCATCTGAGCCTTGGAAAACGGTCCTTTGGTGGCGCCGTTTTCAGCCACATGCCAAACATGTTCCACCGGCGGGGGCGGCGGCGGGGCCATCGCGGCAGGCGCGGCAGCTGCCGGGGCGGGGGCACCACCCCAGGGACCGGGCTGTTGCTGGCCCGCGGTTTGGCCCATCATCTGCTGCCCCATGGCCTGGGCCATCTGCAGGCCCATTCCCATGCCCATGCCGGCGCCCATCGATTGATCCATGGCGCCGCCCTGGCCCATGGCCTCGGCCGCTTTCCACTTCATGTGATCGTCCAGATTGCCCGCGATCCCGCGTGAGGTGCGTTGATCCAGCGCCTTTTCCACCGCCGACGGCAGAGAGATGTTTTCGATATAAAGCTCAGGGATCGACAGCCCGTATCCCTTCATCACCGGATCGATGGCCTGCGCGATCAGCTTGCCCACTTCGGCGGTGTTTGCAGCCATATCCAACACAGGAATGCCCGATGCGGCGATGGCGCGGGAAAACTCCTGCACGATGATGTTGCGGATCTGGAAGCTGACCTCATCCATGGTGAATTCACCATCGGTGCCGACAATCTCGGTCAGGAAGAGCGCCGGGTCGTTTACCTTGATCGTATAGGTGCCATAGGCGCGGATCCGGGTGGGACCGAACTCAGGATCGCGCAGCATGATCGGGTTTTTGGTGCCCCATTTGAGGTTGGTGAACCGGTTGCTTGAGACGAAGTAGATCTCAGACTTGAACGGCGATTTGAACCCGTGATCCCAATGCTGCAGCGTGGTCATCACCGGCATGTTGTTGGTTTCAAGCATATAAAGGCCGGGGCTGAAGACATCGGCCAGCTGCCCCTCATGCACAAAAACCGCCGCCTGACTTTCGCGCACGGTCAGTTTGGCGCCGTATTTGATCTCATGGCCTTCACGTTCAAACCGCCAGACCAATGTGTCGCGTGTGTCATCCACCCAGTGAATGAGATCGATGAATTCCCCGGTGAGGAAATCGAAAATACCCATGGAACCCTCCTTGGTGGGCGGTGGATCCGCCATGTTCCTGTTGTAGGGGCGCGGTGGGCGCCCGGATGTTAACCCGTCTTGCCTGCCTCAGCTGCCGCCCGTGGCCTCCCGCGCCAATTGCGCGATGATCGGGCGGGCTTCTTCCAGCCCCATGCCGATGCGTAGACGGGGATCGTAATGCATCCGCAGCAGCTGTTCGTCATGGGTGGTGAGGAAGGCAAATTCGTCATTGTCGTTAAAGATTGAGGGGCGCGCCTCCAGGCTGTCATTGATCAGCCCTAGACCCTGCGCCATTTCCTCATGCACGCAGGATTTGCGCAGGATATCAGGGTGTTCGGCCCGGATCACCACGATGGAGTGGCGAATGTCATGGGCGTTGTGTTTGGCCGAGTAGCTGAGCATCAGACAATGGGTGGAGCGCGGCATCGTCTCAATCACCCGGAACGATCCCGGATCCATCTGCGGCACGATCTGGCGCAACCGCTGCATCATCTGGCCATGGTCGTCATAACCCATGAACAAAACGTTAAAGTTGGCGCTGTCCTGTGGCGCCATGCGGATGGGATGGTTGGTGACCCGGGCCAGACGTTCCGCAAAGAGGCGCACATTGGTGCCATCCAACTGACGTTGCTCCACCGGGACCGAGTTGCCGAATTCCACCGCAACCTTTACCGGCACCGACCAGCGCCGCAGTTTTGAGGGCGCGCCATCCTGCCGGCGTTTCCAGCTGCCGCTTTCGTATTCGTCATAAAACGCAATGGTTTCATAGTTTTGCGCCAGCTGCCGGGCGCTATAAGGCGTGTCCACACCGCCGCCATCTGTACGCAATAACCCTTGCGTCAGTAGGTCCGCCTGCAGGTTGCCGTAGTAGCGCGCCAGGGCCAGCGTGCTGTCTGAAGGTGTGTAAATGGCGGGGTGTGGCGCGATGGCGCGGCTGGGACCGGCGGTTTCTGAGGTGGGCATGCAGCCCGCCAGCGCCACAAGGGCGCTGAGGGTTGCGATAGTTTTTCGTTGTTTCACCCACCTCATAGCGGATCAGGCCTCTGGTACAGCGGTGGAGGCGGTATCCCCCAGACCGTCTTTGCGGGCCTTGGCAGCGGCGAGCGTGTCGCGCAGATCGCCTTCCATCTTCTGCAGGTCCGCTTCGGCGGCGGCGCGTTTGGCCTTGCCCTCATCCGCGATCTGCAGGCTTTCGTTGATGGTGGCGATCAGATCGGCATTGGCCTGTTTCACCGCCTCAATGTCAAAGACACCACGTTCCATCTCGGTGCGGATCATCTTGTTGTTTTCACGCAGATTTGCGGCGTTGGCGGTCAGCAGCTCATTGGTCAGATCATTGGCTTCGCGCACCGCTGCAGCGGCTTCGGCGCTGCGCTGAATGGTCAGGGCCTGCGCCAGCTGAGTTTCCCACAGCGGCACGGTGTTGACCAAGGTCGAGTTGATCTTGGTGACCAGCGATTTGTCATTTTCCTGTACCAGCCGGATCGACGGCAGCGACTGCATGGTCACCTGGCGGGTCAGTTTCAGGTCATGCACCCGGCGTTCCAGATCATCCCGCGCGGCGCGCAGATCGCGCAGCTCCTGCGCTTTCATGACCTGATCGTTTTCTGGTGCTGCGTTGACCTCCGCCTCTTTGGCGGGGATATCGGTGCTGTCCAGCTCGGCAATCTTGGCCTCACCGGCCGCGATGTAAAGCGCCAGCTCGTCGTAGAAATTCAGCGTCTTGTCGTAGAGCATATCGAGGGACTTGATGTCCTTCAGCAGCGTGTGTTCGTGTTTCAGCAGGTTGTCGGTGATCTGGTCGATCTGGCCCTGAACCGTTTCAAACCGCGCGGTGAACTTGGCAAAAGGCGCCGCACGCCCCATCAGACGTTCCCAGAAGCTCTGCTTGCGGCGGGTGTCCAGCTCACTGATCGAAAAGCCGCGGATGGTTGTCACGATATCGCGCAGGGAATCGCCTGCGGGGCCAACATCCTTGTTGCGCACATCGGCCAGCATCGCCTGGCTGATCGTCTGCAACTCGGCCTGCGCGGCTGAACCGAAGGCCACGATGGAATTGGTGTCCCCCATATCCAACTCGCCCATGCGTTTGCGGATCTCGGCGCTGACCGGGGCATCGGCCGCCTCCAGCGAGATCACTTCGCTGGCCTCGGTCGGTTCTTTCAGCGCAACGGCGGTGACTTCCTCAACCATGGCCAAATCAGCCTGGGCTTTCTGTTGAATGGTCTGTGACATGATATTCCCTTTCAGATGGGGCAAAATTGAGGGCCGGGGGCTCTGGGCGGGCGCCGGTTGTGCGCTGTTTCCACGGCGGTAGCTATTCGGTGGTGATGCCTTCTCGCTTCAGCCTGTCACGGAGCACCTCAATCTCAATCGTGAGGTCGCTGCGATCTTCCAGCAAGAATTTTTCGGTACGGGCGGCAAAGTTCTGCTCAAGATCATCCAGCAAGGCCAGATAATCCGCACGGGCCTGTTCATCGCGGGACCGGCCGTAGATTTCGGCAAAGCGGCTGGTCGCGTCACGTGCGCCCATCAGATAGACGGTCAGGTACTTGCGCGCGGCGGTCAGATCGCGCGGGTCGTCCTCGATCTTGCGAAACAGACCGCGGGCGGTTGCCTGAAACTGTTCCAACCGGCGGCTGGCCTGCCGATCCCCGGCGCGGCTCATCGCATCGCGCATGGCGGCCAGGTATTCCTCAGCCTCTTCAACGGCGCGGGCCACCCGATCGGTCTGGAAGGTGTCCACACCTTCCATGCCCTTGTCCTTCAAAGGATCAATGCCAAAGGCAAATCCATGCAGAACGGCGCCCAACACGGCAAAAATGGGCACCTCAAGTGGGCCAAACCCGGCGGCGCCGACCAAGCCAAGACCCAACCCCATCAGGATTGAGCCCAGAATTTTGCGTGGCAGGGCAGGGCGGCGGGCCACCTTGCGGGCATCATATGCCTCTTCGGCGCGCAGACCTTCGCGGGTCAGCCAGGCTGACACCAGCAACACCCCCAGCGCCGCCAGATACTGCGCCATCACCAGCGGCTCAGCGCTGAAGGCGTTCCAGATCAGCGGCAGGGGCGCGATGAACAACAGGTTAGACCGCATGCCGATGCGGCTGCGACTGGCGCCGCGAAACTCTTGCTGCGGGCTGGCCTGCGGGGTCGGGCGATCTGACGATTGGGTCTGGCCGTCCGGGCTGTATTTGCCACCAAATTTCTGTGCCATCATGCCCCTCCGAAAATCGTATAGAGCATGAGCAGCAAAAGCAGCACAAAGGCGAGTTTTTGCAATCCGCTTTGGGTCATCAAAGGCTCACATCAATAAATCATGTGTAAAACCTAGGGCCCCCCAGTCATTTTCGCTAGGGGGAAGATCGCCAAAAAACCTGCAAATATGCGATATTGCGGGGAATGTGGTGGTTCAGCGCGGTTTGCGTGCGCTGAAGGGCTTGCCTTTACCGCCGCCACCGGTGGGGCGGGCGGAGGCGCCGGATTTGGTCCCCGGTTTACCCCCCGGTTTTCCAGCCGGCTTGCCACGGCGCAGCGACTGGCTGGGATCCGTGGCGCGTTTGCCGCCGCCGGACCGGGTTGGCTTGCCATCAGGCTTGCCAGAACTGTCACGCGCACCGGCGCTGTTTGCCTTGCGCGGGTCACGGCCTTTGCCGCCTGCGCCGCGCGGGGCTTTCTGATCTTCTTCGCGCGGGCGGCCCGGCTGGCCGGGGCCACCAAAGCGCCCCTTGGATTTGGGTTTGCGCAGCGGGCGGCGCACCTTTTGGCCGGGGGCGGCGTCGGTGTCGCCAAAGTCTTCGGCACTGAGGCCCAGCTGGTCGCGCATCACTTTGCGGCGGATCTCTTCCACCTCACCCTGTTTCAATGTGCCCAGTTGGAACGGGCCGTAAGACACGCGGATCAGGCGGTTCACGCTCAACCCGATGCTTTCCATGGCGCGGCGAATCTCACGGTTCTTACCTTCGCGCAGGCCCACGGTGACCCAGGCATTGGCGCCTTGCTGGCGATCGAAGGAGACTTCCATCGGCTGGAATTTTTCGCCATCCACCACCACGCCTTTGCGCAGCGGGGTCAGTTTGGCGTCATCCACGGTGCCCTTCACCCGCACCCGGTATTTGCGCAGCCACCCGGTGGAGGGCAGTTCCAGCTGCCGTTTGATGCCGCCGTCATTGGTCAGCAGCAACAGCCCTTCGGAGTTCAGGTCCAACCGCCCAACGCTCATCACCCGCGGCAGATCCTCAGGCAGATTGTCAAAAATGGTTTCGCGGTCCTGCTCATCCTTATGGCTGGTCACCAGGCCGGTGGGCTTGTGATACAGCCACATCCGGGCAGGCTCCGGCGCTTGCAGGGCGCGGCCTTTGACCACAATGCGATCCTTGCCCGTCACGTTCAGCGCCGGGGAGGTGATGACCTTGCCGTTGACGCTGACCTGACCGGTTTCGATCAGCTTCTCCGCTTCCCGGCGCGACGCAACACCAGCGCGGGCAATCACCTTGGCGATGCGGTCCCCAGCAGGGGTGGGGGTGGCAGGTTTGTCGGACATAAGGCAGCCTTTGCACAGTAGGGGTGTTGCGGGTCACAGGAGAGCCGGATCAAGAGGCGTCAGACCTATCGCAATTTTGACTATTGCGAAAGCGCAGATCGCAGGGCAAACCCAAGGGATGACATTTCGCAGCTATATGGATCAGGCCCTGGAAGAGGCAGAGGCCGCCGCCGCCCGCGGTGAGGTGCCGGTGGGTGCCGTTCTGGTGGCGCCCGATGGCACCGTTGTGGCGCGTGCCGGCAATCGGACCCGCGAGTTGTCAGACCCAACCGCCCATGCCGAAGTGCTGGTGATCCGCGAGGGCTGTGCGCAACTGGGCAGTGAGCGGCTGCCGGGTCATGACCTCTATGTCACGCTGGAGCCGTGCCCGATGTGCGCCACAGCGATTTCAGCGGCACGTATTGCCCGACTGTACTATGGGGCCAGTGATCCCAAAAGCGGCGGGATCGGGCAGGGGCCGCGCATCTTCAGCCATGCGCAATGCCACCATGTGCCAGAGGTCTACGATGGCATCGGCGCAGCGCCGGCGGAGGCACTGCTGAAAACCTTCTTTGCGGCGCGCCGGTAGGGGCTCGGTTAATCGCTGCGGATAAATGCGATCGGGGTCAGGACCTCAGGCTCGATCACATCCACCCCCGGCAGGGCGGCGCTGAGGGCCTCGGCAGATTGCTCCAACAGCGGGAAGGTCTTGTAATGGCAGGGGATGACCGTCTTGAAATCAAAGAAGGTTTTGGCAGCATAGGCGGCGCGTTTCATATCCATTGTGAAATGCCCACCAGCGGCCAGAATGCCAATATCCGGCGCATGCAGATCGTTGAAGATCTTCATATCGGCCATCACATCGGTATCCCCTGAGACATAGATCGTGTGGTCTTCGCCCGCGATCATGAACCCGGCCTCAGCCCCGGCATAGACCGGCCCATCCGGCCCCGCCATGGAGGATGAATGCACCGCGTTGACCATGGTCACCGCAACCGCGCCCAAGCGCACGGTGCCCCCTTTGTTGAATCCCACAGTGGCGATGCCTTCTTTGGCTTCCCAATGGCTCATCAGATCGTAGATCCCGACCAGCGGCACCGACAGGGATTTGGCCAGCCGCACTGCGTCGGTGGAATGATCGCCATGGCCGTGGGTCAGCAAAATGGCGGTTGCGCCGTCGGTTGCCTCATCTTCGCGGCCCTCGGGGAACATCGGGTTGCCGGTGAACCAGGGATCAATCAGCAGCACCTGATCTTCGATCTCAAGTCGGAAACTGGCATGGCCCAGCCAGGTGATTTTCATGTGGCGTCTCCCGTTCATCTGTTGGTTTGGTCGTGGGTTTTGGTGAGCCTAGCACGGCTTAGCCGAATTGCGAGGGGCTTGGCAGAACGGCGACAGCGGGTATCTTGAAACGATCTGAGGGTGAATTGACACCGGGTGGGGGTGAAATGTTCGAACCGATTAACGGCTATTGCGAAAGACTGGATCCCGGGCTCTGGGCGGAGCCGGTGAATTTCCTGACCAATGTCGCCTTTATGTTCGCCGCGATTTGGATCTGGCCGGGATTGCGCGGCATGATATGGGGGCAGGTGCTGGCGGTGAACCTCTTTGTGATCGGCCTTGGTTCTGCGCTGTTTCATTCCGTGGCACAGGGCTGGGCGGCCATTGCCGATGTTATGCCCATCCTGACCTATGTGCTGATCTACATCGCCCTGTCGCACAGGGAATACTGGGGCCACAGCTGGCGCCGCACGGCGGTGTTTTTGGTGCTGTTTGTTCCCTTCGTCGCCGCCACCCTGCCGTTGTTTCAGATGGTGCCGGGGCTTGGATCATCGGCAACCTACGCCCCGGTGCCTTTGCTGATCCTGATCCATGCGATCCTGTTGCGCCGCCAGCTGCCACAGGTGGCGCGGGGTCTGGCCATCGGGGCCGGGATCCTGTGCCTGTCGATTCTGATGCGCGCGATTGATGAACCGCTGTGCCCCGTCTGGCCATTGGGCACGCATTTTATGTGGCATATCCTCAATGCCGTGATGTTGATGCATATGATCGCCGTCTATCGCGCCCATATGCTTGCAGCGACGCGGGCAGAGCGCTAAACGCTTTAGCAACGCGAAAACGGAGATCTCTCGAGATGTCGATCGACACGAAAACCGCCGCCAAAGTGGCCAAGCTGGCCCGGATCAAGGTGGAAGACGATGCGCTGCCGGCGCTGGCGAATGAATTTAACACCATTCTGGGCTTCATCGAGCAGCTGAATGAGGTGGATGTAGAAGGTGTGGAACCGATGACCTCGGTCACCCCGATGCGCCTGAAGCGCCGTGTGGATGAGGTCACCGATGGCGGCCAACAGGACAAAGTTCTGAAGAACGCGCCGGATGCGCGTGAAGGCTTCTTTGCGGTTCCGAAGGTAGTAGAATAATGACTGAGCTTAACAAACTGACCCTCGCCGATGCGCGTGACAAACTGCGCGCCAAGGAAGTGACCTCGGTTGAGCTGACCCAAAGCTGCATTGACGCCATCGAAAAAGCCGATGCGCTGAACGCCTACGCACACAAAACCCCGGAAATCGCGCTGGAGCAGGCCAAGGCCGCTGATGCGCGGATTGCCGAAGGTGATGCGCCTGCGATGTGTGGTCTGCCGGTGGGCATCAAGGATCTGTTCTGCACCAAAGGTGTGCCCAGTCAGGCGGCTTCGGCCATTCTGGAAGGCTTCAAGCCGGAATACGAATCCACCATCACCTCGAAGCTGTTCGATGCAGGTTCGGTCATGCTGGGCAAGCTGAATATGGATGAGTTCGCCATGGGCTCGTCCAACGAAACCTCGGTCTACGGCAATGCTGTGAACCCCTGGCGTCGCGGCAATGATGACGCGCAGCTGACCCCGGGTGGGTCTTCGGGCGGTTCGGCCTCGGCTGTTGCGGCGGATCTGTGTCTGGCAGCAACCGGCACTGACACTGGCGGTTCGATCCGTCAGCCTGCCGCCTTCACCGGCACCGTGGGCATCAAGCCGACCTACGGCCGTTGCTCGCGCTGGGGCGTTGTCGCCTTCGCCTCGTCGCTGGATCAGGCCGGCCCGATGACCAAATCCGTGCGCGACGCGGCGATCATGCTCGAAGCCATGTGCGGTCATGATGAGAAAGACTCGACCAGTGCAGATCTGGCTGTGCCGAACTTTGAAGCCATGCTGACCGGCGACATCAAAGGCAAGAAGATCGGCATCCCCAAGGAATACCGCATGGACGGTATGCCGGGTGAGATCGAAAAGCTGTGGGCAGATGGTCAGGCGATGCTGAAAGATGCCGGCGCTGAGATCGTCGATATCTCGCTGCCGCACACCAAATACGCGCTGCCGGCCTACTACGTGATTGCCCCGGCCGAAGCCTCCTCGAACCTGGCCCGCTATGACGGTGTGCGTTTCGGTCACCGCGCCACGCTGGAAGCAGGCGACGGCATCACCGAGATGTATGAAAAGACCCGCGCCGAAGGCTTCGGCCATGAGGTACAGCGCCGTGTCATGATCGGCACCTATGTGCTGTCGGCTGGGTTCTATGACGCCTACTACAACCGCGCCCGTCGGGTGCGTGCGCTGATCAAGAAAGACTTCGATGACGTCTTTGCGGCAGGCGTCGACGCGATCCTGACCCCGGCAACGCCTTCGGCCGCCTTTGGTCTGGGCGAAATGACCGATGCGGATCCGGTGCAGATGTACCTGAACGACGTGTTCACCGTTACGGTGAACCTGGCCGGTCTGCCGGGCATTTCGGTGCCTGCAGGTCTGGACAGTCAGGGCCTGCCACTGGGGCTGCAGCTGATTGGCCGCCCATGGGAAGAAGGCGATCTGCTGAATACCGCCTACGCCTTGGAAGGCGCCGCAGGGTTTGTAGCCAAGCCCGGCCAGTGGTGGTAAGACACTTAAGAAAGAAGGCCCGGGCATGTCTCGGGCCTTTTTGCGAATAGGCAGTGATAACAACAGCAAAGACGACAGGCAGGGCAGGATGATGCGGCATATCTTGGGTGGATTGGCACTGGTTTCTCTGGCGGCATGTGATCCCACAGTGCCCGATTCCGCAGCCGGTGTTGGCTTTGGGGATTACAACGAATACCAGCGCGATCAGGCGTCTCGTGAGGCCGCGCTAAACGGCCAGCCGCTGCCTGCGGCCACCGCTGTGTCCTCTGAAACGCTGGCAGGCGCCCCTGCCGCTGCAACACCCACGTCAGATGCCGAACAGCTGGCCGCCGATGCTGCCGCAGCGCTGAATTCCGGCGAGGCCCCGGTTAACGCAGATCCCTCGAACCCGGCGCCCGCAGTTGCGGTAAACGCCTCGGGCATTTCGGATGAGAACAATTTTGACAACGTCTCCTCCTTACGCACCATCGAAAGCGACAAACAGCGGATCGCCCAGAACCGCGCGCAATATCAGGTGGTTGAGCCGACAGCCCTGCCATCCCGCACCGGCAGCGAAGGCCCCAACATCGTCGCCTATGCGCTGCAGACCAGCCATCCCGTAGGCGCCCAGATGCACAAACGGTTTGCCGCCTCACAGGCCCGCGCCGACCGCAACTGCGCCAAATACGCCTCGCCTGATCAGGCGCAATCTGCCTTCCTGGCCAAAGGTGGCCCGTCCAAGGACCGGCTTGGGATTGACCCAGATGGTGACGGCTACGCCTGCCGCTGGGATCCCAGCCCGTTCCGCAAGGTGAATGGCGGCTGAGCCAGACGCCATGGCTGATCTGAACATCATCCAGCATCCTTCCCCCAATTTTGGCGGACGCCGCGACGGCGTGACGCCTGACATGATCGTGCTGCACTACACCGCCATGCCCACCGCGCAGGCGGCGCTGCAGCGGCTGTCTGACCCCAAGGCAGAGGTCTCAGCCCACTATCTGATCGGCCGCTGTGGTCAGATCTGGCAGATGGTTGAGGAAGACAAACGCGCCTGGCACGCCGGCGCAGGGTCCTGGGGCGGGCAGGGGGATGTCAACTCCCGCTCCATCGGGATCGAGCTGTCAAATAGCGGGGCGGAACCTTTTTCCGAGCTGCTGATGTCCTCACTTGAGGCGCTGCTGCGTGATCTGATGGCCCGCTGGGACATTGCGCCGGAACGGGTCATTGGCCATTCCGACATGGCGCCTCTGCGCAAACAGGACCCCGGCGCGCGGTTCGACTGGCAGCGTTTGGCGTTGCAGGGGCTGTCGGTCTGGCCCGAGCTGAAGTTTGCAGATTCGCATTTCGAACCGGATTTCTGGAATCAGGAGCGGATCCTGGAATTCGCCGAATTGCTGCGCCAAATCGGCTATGATGTGCCCGTCGGGGAATTGCCCGGCGCCGTCTATCTGGCGCAGTTCAGCAGCCGGTTTGTCAAAGGCCGTCCAGTGGCCACCGGCCATGCTTTCGCAGCCGCAATGGATCTGGCAAACCGCTATCCCGCCCGGCGCGCCTAATCCACGGCAGCAATTGACCCGGCCCGGCTTTCGCTCTAGGACCGCCAGTGCGCGGAGGGCCGGATGGCCGCTGGCGGTTGGGTAACTGGCCGCGAGAGGAAAGTCCGGACTCCACAAGGCAAGGGTGCCGGGTAACGCCCGGCGGGGGCAACCCCAGGGAAAGCGCCACAGAAAACAGACCGCCCCGCGGACCAGAGGTTCGCCAATGGAGCATCCGACGGGGTAAGGGTGAAACGGTGGGGTAAGAGCCCACCGCGGGTCTGGCAACAGAACCGGCACGGCAAGCCCCACCCGGAGCAATGCCGAATAGGGGCCTCACGCGGCGTGTCCGCAGGGTTTTGCTTTGACCCAGAGGCCCGGGTTGGCAGCTAGAGGTCTGTTGGCAACAGCAGGCCTAGATGAATGGTCATCTCGGATGGGTTTCCATCTACGACAGAATCCGGCTTACAGGCCCTCCGCGCATAGCGAAACTTCCCCCCTTTCAGGGGCTGGAAAACCCGCAAAACAAAGGCTTTTTAGAATCTGCCCAGAATCCTGTCATATTGCTGTTGACTCGGGGGGCCGATACCTTAAAAGGCAGGCTTCAAGGATTCCGCGGGCGGCCCGACTGACCCGTATCGATTGAGACTGGAGATATAACAATGGCGAAGCCGACGACGATCAAAATCCGTCTGAACTCGACCGCTGGCACGGGCCACTTCTATGTGACCAAGAAAAATGCCCGCACCATGACCGAGAAAATGGTTGTACGTAAGTACGACCCGGTTGTGCGTAAACACGTCGAATACAAAGAAGGCAAGATCAAGTAAGATCTGCCCTTCTGGACAAGTTAGCGCCGTGTCAGGGAAACCTGGCGCGGCGTTTTCTTTTGTGCCTGCCTTCTGCAGGACACTTGTCTGGACGGTAAAACCTGCCAGATATTCCACCCTATTGCTGCACCCATTGATGCCCCTTGCATGGGGGCGGCGCTTTGTGGAATGCTGGGCGGATGGGAATGTTATCGCAAACATTGCAGGCAGCGCTGCGTCAGACCACCAAAGAAGGCCTTGTTGAAGGTCATGGTGACCTGCGGCTGCGCCGTGCACGCCCCGAAGATCGCGCCGCAATTGATCAGCTGCTGCGCCGCAGTTTCCCGCAGCTTCTGAAGGCGGACTACCCCCCTTCGGTTATGGTCACTGCGGTGCCGCTGATGTCCCACGCGAATCCCCGGCTGCTGGCGTCAGGGCGTTACTATGTCATTGAAACCCAAGGTCGGGTGCTGGCCGCTGGCGGTTGGAGCAAACCCACCGCCACCCGTGGCCGTGGCCGCGCTGGCATCGGCCATCTGCGCCATCTGGCGACGGATCCGGACTACCTGCGTATGGGGCTGGCAGAGGCCATTGTGACCCATGTGCTGGAGGAGGCGCGCCGTGAGGGCGTCACCGAGATGCAATGCATGTCCACCCGCACCGCACATCGGTTCTACTGGGCGCAGGGCTTTCAAAGTGGTCGGGAATTGCAGATCCCGCTGGCACAGGGAATCACCTTCCCGGCGATTGAGATGTGGCGCAAGCTGGATTGATCCCGCCGCATCGTGCGGTCAGCGCACCACTGATTTGCTAGGCTCAGGACCCATTAGTTTTCCCGCACCGGCGTCAAAATCGCAAAATATCAATGGTTTGAGGTGCGCCGGAAAGAGTGGCTCTCTTTTCAAGCACCTCAAACCATTGAGATGCAGCGATTTTGGCGTCTTCGATTTGGCGGTTTTTCGAACTGAGCCGCGTCACATGACCTTGAAATAGATCATTATACCTGCGGCCATGTTCCTAGTCAGTTCGAAAATCTGCCAAACCGGTGCGGAAAACTTAATGGGTCCTGAGCCTAGAAGCAGCGCAATAAAAAAGGCCGGTCAAATGACCGGCCTTTGCTGACTGATGTCAGATGTCTTATTCGCGGTTGCCCAGCAGGTTCAGCAACATCATGAACATGTTGATGAAGTCCAGGTAGAGGCTCAGCGCGCCCATGATGGCGGCTTTGCCCAGCCACTCCTGGTCGCCGTGGTGGGCGTGGGCCAGGTAGGTGGTTTTGATGTTCTGGGTGTCATAAGCGGTCAGACCCGCGAAGATCAGAACGCCAATTGCCGAGATCGCCAGGCTCATGATGCCCGAACCCAGGAAGATGTTGACGATCGACGCAACAACCAGGCCGATCACGCCCATGATCAGGAACGAACCCCAGCCCGAGATGTCTTTCTTGGTGGTGTAGCCCCAGATCGACAGGCCAGCGAAGGCAATCGCGGTGACCAGGAAGACCTGAATGATCGATTGACCGGTGAAGACCAGGAAGATCGAGCTGATCGAAACACCCATCACTGCGGCGAAGATGTAGAACACGGTCTGTGCAGTGGCGGCCGACATGCGATTGATACCGGCGGAGAAGCCGAACACAAAGGCCAGCGGTGCAAACATCACAACCCACTTCAGCGGCGAGGCGTAAAGCGAATAACCCAGCTGGGTCAGATATTTATCCGCGCTCAGCTGCGCAACGGCTGCGGAAGGATCGGTGGTGACCGCCAGACCGGCCAGCGCCCAGGCGGCCAGGAAGGTGATCAGCATGCCTACGGACATGGTGCCGTAAACTTTGTTCATATGGGCGCGCAGACCCTCGTCGATCTGTGCGGCACGGGCACCCGCTGCGCTCCGGATGGTGTCGAATTCAGCCATTAAAGCCTCCGATAGAAGTGTGACAGCCCCAAGTCGTTGGGGTCTTGACGCAAATATCGGGTAGGGGCGGGCTTATTTCAAGAGGGCGCAACACAAAAGGAGGCGCAAAGTTGCGCCTCCGTCATCGGTATTTCGTCGCTAAGTCGACGCGAATTTTCGCTCAATACGTGCGAAAGACGGTCACTTGATCCAGTTGGCGGGGGCGTCCCACACCGGACGGGCTGCTTCGGCCTCTGCTTCTGCGCGGCTCAGGCCCATGTCGCTCAGCGCGGCCGAGTCGAGGCTTTTCAGCGCGCGGCGCTGACGATAAAGAGCGTTCAGATCCATCAGGCGGCTCAGAACGGATTTGCGGGCGGCTGCGGGCAGGCAGGCTGCGCTGTGCGAAGTCATGGTGGTCATGTCGGTCTCACTTTCCTGACTGTGATTCGTTAGGGAGTAATTATCATTTCTGTTGATGTGTATGCCTGACTATGGTTCATAGTGAAAATGAATGTTTGACGATTCACTTATCAAGGAATGTGATGAATGCGGAATCTTGATGTCACCACCCTGCGCTCTTTCGTGGCTGTGGCCGAATTGGGCGGTGTCACCCGCGCGGCCGGGTTCTTGAACCTGACCCAATCTGCCGTCTCGATGCAGCTGAAACGTCTGGAAGAGTTGCTGAACCTGTCGCTCATTGACCGCTCCAGCCGTTCCGTCAGTCTGACTGCATCGGGGGAGCAGCTGCTGAGCTACGCGCGCCGCATGGTGAACCTCAATGATGAGGTGATGTCACGGCTGACCGATCAGGCCTATGAGGGTGAGATTGTGCTGGGCGTGCCGCATGACATTGTCTACCCGGCGGTGCCACGGGTGTTGCAGCGGTTCCACGCGCAGTTTCCTCGGATGAAGGTGCAGTTGCTGACCAGTTTCACCCGCGAACTGAAGGACCAGTACCGGCGCGGTGAGGTGGACGTGATCCTGACCACCGAAATCGGTCTGGATGCCGATGGTGAAACGCTGGGTGCCCTGCCATTGCAATGGATCGGCGCGGCTGATGGTTCGGCTTGGAAGCAGCGCCCGCTGCGTCTGGCCTTTGGCCGCAACTGTATCTTCCGTGGTGGCGCCATGAAGGCGCTGGAACGTGCAGGCACGGCTTGGGAGTTGGGGGTGGAAACCGACAGTGACCGCACCATTGAAGCCACGGTCAGCGCTGACCTTGCTGTGACCGCGATGCTGGAAGGCACCAAGCCGGACCATCTGGAGGTGATTGATCATGGCGGCGCCTTGCCGGCGCTGACCCAGCAGAACATCAACCTCTATGCCGCAGAAAAGGGCAAAGGGGAGGTTGTGCAGGTGCTCTGCGATCAGCTGCGTCAGGCGCTGATGCGCAGTTAAGGAAAGTTAAGGCGATTGGCGCGGCTCGCTTGTTGCGCCAATCGGCTGCATAGCTGGTGGTACGTCAGGGTGTGACAACAACTTTGCCGGTTGATTTGCGGCTGCGGAGCAGCTCCAGTGCCTCATCCGCACGGTCCAGCGGCAGCACATGGCTGACATGGGGCTTCAGGTGCCCCGCCTCATACCATGTGAACAGTTCAGCCATGCTGCCGGTCAGGACCTCAGGCGCGAACTTCAGATATCCGCCCCAGTAAAGCCCCAGCACGGTAAGGTTTTTCACCAACAGATGGTTTGCGGGGATCTGCGGCACCTCACCACTGGCAAAGCCGATCGGGATCAGCCGGGCCTCAGGCTTACAAGCGCGGAAGGCGGCCTCCCACTGGTCACCACCGACGGGATCATAAACCACATCGGCGCCGCCAAGCGCCTTCACCTCTGCACGCAGGTCGGCGGTTTTGGCATCGATCAGATGATCGGCCCCGGCGGCTTTTGCGGCCTCCAGCTTGTCTGCGCCGCGGGCGCAGGCGATCACCTTGGCGCCCATAAGTTTACCAATCTCAACAGCCGTTAACCCAACACCGCCGGCGGCCCCCAGCACCAGTAGTGTCTCCCCCGGCTGCATTCTGGCTCGATGTTTCAGGGCGATATGGCTGGTGCCATAGGCAATCTGAAAGGCGGCGGCCTCTTCATAGGGCATGCTGTCCGGGATCGGCACCAGTCGGTCGGCGGCAAAACAGCCGTATTCCGCCAAGCCACCGCTGCCAGCATAAACTGCCACCCGTGTGCCGGCGGCTGGCCCCTCGGTTTCGGGGCCCAGCGTCACAACCTCACCGGCCATTTCCAGCCCCAGCGTGAAGGGCAGCTGCGGCGTGTCCTGATATTTGCCTTTGGTCATCAGGGTATCGGCAAAATTCAAACTGCAGGCGTGGATCCGGATCAATGCCTGCCCCTGCTGCGGCTGTGGCTGCGGCCCTTCGACCAAAGCGGGGGGGTGTTCAAAACTGTGAACCTGAAATGACCGCATGGCCGCGCCTCCTCTATGTCTCCTCACGTCGGTTATGCCGCGTTGCAGCATGGCTGTCAAAACCTGTGGCGGGGGCGGGGCAGACGACGTTGCGCAAAATTGGGGCAGAGGGGCGGACAATCGCGGAAATCGGGTGAAATTGTCCAGTTTCCGCTGCGTAAGCTGTGTGACTTCTAGCACAACCTATCCGAATGAGCGCGAATTGCTCACTCAAAGCGTGTGTTTCTCCTTGATAGAATCGCCTGTTTCATTAAGGTCAACACCCAGTAAACGTTGGGGATTATCGTGCAACGCCTGATCGAGTAGCCACGGCACCCATGTTTTGAGATATGGTTTTGTTAAGGAGAGGCACATGGCGCACCCCGTAGATGTGCATGTTGGCAAGCGTGTTCGGCATCGTCGTTGGATGGTTGGCATGACGCAGCAGCAGCTCGCCGAAAAAGTGGGCATCAAGTTTCAGCAAATTCAGAAATATGAGACCGGCACCAACCGTGTCAGCGCCTCGCGTCTCTGGGCCATCGCCGAAGCCCTGAACGTTGAAGTGAGCTTTTTCTTCGAAGGTCTGGACGGCGATCAGGAAGATGCGGGTGCAGAAACCATCGGCCCGGCCGATCTGATTGCCGACAAAGAGGCGCTGGATCTGGTGCGCTCCTACTACGGGATCCCGGAACATCAGCGCAAACGCCTGTTTGAACTGGCCCGCTGCCTGTCCGACGTGGCCTGATCCACAATTTGCGTTAGAGAATCGACAGCGCGCCGCCCCATGGGCGGCGCTGGCGCTTGAGGCGCCGTGACAGGCATAGTACCCCTTGGCGCAACTGCGAATAGGGGAGCCCTGCAGATGAACACTTCAGACATTCTGACAACGGCCCATGCCATGGCGGATGCGGCGCGCGCGGCCATTCTGCCGCATTTCCGCGCGGCGGGGCTGGCTGCTGAAAACAAACTGGCAGATGGCTTTGATCCGGTCACCGTGGCGGACCGGGCCGCGGAACAGGCAATGCGCCAGGTATTGGCCGAGCGCCGCCCCGATGACGGCATCTTGGGTGAAGAGTTCGGTGTGAGCGAAGGCAGCAGCGGTTTGCACTGGGTGCTGGATCCGATCGATGGCACCCGCGGATTTGTGTCTGGCACGCCAACCTGGGGTGTGCTGATTGCCCTGTCTGATGAAAACGGTCCCAAGTTTGGCATGATCGATCAGCCTTATATTTGCGAACGCTTCTGGGGGGGCAAAGGGGAGGCTGCACTAGCGGCTCAGATGACCGGCCCGCACGGCAGCGGCCCCCTGCAGGTACGCGGTGGGCGCCCGCTGTCTGAGGCGATGTTGTTTACCACTTTCCCCGAAGTGGGTTCTGAGGCGGAGCGTGCTGGTTTTCAGGCGGTGGAACAACAGGTTAAGCTGACCCGCTACGGGATGGATTGCTACGCCTATGCGCTGTTGGCAGCAGGGCAAATTGATCTGGTGGTTGAGGCCGGGTTGCAGCCCTACGACATTCAGGCGCCGATTGCGGTGATTGCGGCTGCGGGCGGCATTGTCACCGACTGGCAGGGTGGCCCGGCCCATCAAGGCGGGCGTGTTCTGGCCGCGGCCCATGCTGATCAACACGCCGAGGCCCTGGCCATTTTGCGAAATGTGCCTGCCGGTTAAACTGGTCTGACGCCACGCGGGCTTGATCGCGCGGCGGATTTCAGCGATCAAAGGGGCAGCTCTGCGAGTCCTTTGCCCCTTTCTGTCGCAGGCTTCACACACACGTACCGAAGGGGGCCAAACCGTGTGTGGAGCAAGCTATGACTCACCTAACTATCCGAAATGCCGACCATATTCTGACGATGAACGACCGTCGTGAGGAATTGCGCGGCGCTGATATTCACCTTTCTGATGGGCAAATCACGGCGATTGGCCATGACCTGCCGGTGCAGGGGGAGGTGGTGGAGGCCACAGGCTGCGTGGTGACGCCCGGGTTAGTGAACACCCATCACCACCTCTATCAAAGTCTGACCCGCGCAGTTCCCGGTGGTCAGGACGCCCTGTTGTTTGGCTGGCTGCAGACCCTCTATCCGATCTGGTCACGTTTTGACCCTGAGGCCTTCTTTGTCTCGGCGCAGGTTGGGTTGGCCGAATTGGCCCTGTCTGGCTGTTCGCTCAGTTCGGATCACCTTTATCTGTTTCCCAACGGCGGGCGGTTGGATGACACCATCGCCGCAGCAGCCGAGATTGGCATGCGGTTTCATCCAACCCGCGGCGCGATGAGCATCGGCGAAAGTGATGGCGGGCTGCCGCCGGACCACCTGGTGGAGCGGGAAGCCGACATTCTGGAGGATTGCATCCGGGTGATTGACGCCCATCATGACAGCTCCGATGGCTCCATGTGCCGCGTTGGCGTTGCCCCCTGTTCACCGTTTTCGGTCAGCCGTGAGCTGATGCGCGATGCGGCTGTTCTGGCGCGCGACAAGGGGGTGATGTTGCATACGCATCTGGCGGAAAACGACGAAGACATCGCTTATTCGCTGGAAAAATTCGGCTGTCGCCCCGGGCAATACGCTGAGGATCTGGGCTGGACCGGTCCCGACGTCTGGCACGCCCATTGCGTGAAACTGGACGGTGAGGAGATCGACCTTTTTGCCCGATCACGCACCGGTGTCGCTCATTGCCCCTGTTCGAACTGTCGCCTCGGTTCGGGCATTGCGCCGCTGCGTCCGATGCGGGACGCGGGCGTCAAGGTGGGGCTGGGCGTCGATGGCTCTGCCAGCAATGACAGTGGCAACCTGATGGCCGAGGCGCGGCAAGCAATGTTGCTGCAGCGGGTTGCACGGGGCGCCGATGCCATGAGCGCGCGGGAAGCGTTGGAAATCGCCACGCGTGGCGGTGCCGAGGTTCTGGGGCGCAATGATTGTGGTCAACTGGCCGTCGGTAAACGGGCTGATATCGCTCTTTGGGACGTGCGCGGCGTGGAAAGCGCCGGCAGCTGGGATCCCGCCGCTTTGCTGCTTGCGGGACCACAGAAAGTGCGCCACCTGTTTGTTGAGGGCCGTCAGATCGTGCGGGACTACCAGATCGCCAGCCTGGATTTGCCACGGGTTCTGGAACGGCAACGCGCTTTGGCGCTGCAATTGGCAGAGTAAGAGCTGCCGAACAGCTCGGGCACGGCATAAGGCGGTTTTGCATACTCCTTTATAGGAGAACTGTGTGAGTGGCGTTTCAGGGCGGGGTTGCGACTCACCCTAGCGTGAGAGTGCAAACAAACGGTTAACCGCCCGCCCGGTCATGCGACCAAAACGTGAATAGCCCAATAAAAAAGGCCTTAGAGGGGGGATGTCCCCCTCTTTCCGCCGGTGCCACACCTTCTAAAGAAAGGCCCAATAGACGCCTGCAGAGCTTCTTTTTTTGGCCAAATTTGCCCAATATCACGGGGCTGCTACTCACACCTGCCCGTCAGGGCGCCCCTAGACGATTGGACCAATTGATGAAAATCCTGCGAAAATCCGCCCTGGTCAGTGCTGCCGCCGCTTTGCTTCTGTCGGCCTGTGTCAGCTCTGAGCCGGCCCAGTATCAGTCAACCAGCAACAGCCGTCAGGCCAGCAACGGTGACTTGCATCAGAGCTTGAATGCCGAACGCGCTGCACGTGGTCTTGGCTCGGTGCGCGCAGATGCCACACTGGCCCGCGCCGCTGCCGCCCATGCCCGCGATATGGCACAGAAAAACTACTTCTCGCACTATGAACCTGATGGCGGCACCCCGGTCACGCGGGTGAATGAAGCGGGCGGTTGCCGCGCGTCGGTCAGCGAAAATATCGCGATGAAATGGAATAATGACATGAAAGTGTTCTGGGCCTGGATGGGCTCACCCGGGCACTACAAAAACATGATGGGCAAGAAATATACCCGTTATGGTATGGGCGAGTATGGAGGCTACTACGTGATGGTGCTGGCCGGCCCCTGCGTCTGATCCTAACAACGCTAAAGTGATTGCAGGCTGCCCCGGCGACGGGGTAGCCTTTTTTTTGTCGCTTGCGGCGGGTTTTTCTTGGCTTTTAGGGAAATATTAAGATGCAGCAGGATAAGAATAACAGGATTTCGCGCGGATTGATTCTGGGGGCCGTGGTGGCGTTGGCCACGGGGCTGTCGGCCTGTGTTTCAACTGGCGGGGCGCCTTCGGCAACGGCCTCTCCGACCGTGGCCAGCAGTGGTTTTGGCGGCATTTTGAACGCTGAGCGGGGCAGCCGCGGCCTGTCCTTGCTAAGCGAAGACAGCGCGCTGAAGGCGGCAGCGCAGGCGCATGCAAACGATATGGTGTCGCGGGGCTATTTCTCGCACCAGTCAAAGGGGGGCGGCAATCCAACCAGCCGGATGCGGGCGGCGGGTGGCTGCCGGTCTGCCAACGCGGAAAATATTGCGCAGGGCCAGTCCAGCAATGCGGCGGTCTTTAGTGCCTGGATGCAGTCGTCAGCCCACCAGCGCAATATGCTGAACGGCTCCTACTCGCGCTACGGCCTGGGGCGTAGCGGCAACACCTGGGTTTTGATGCTTGCAGGCTCCTGCGTGTGACCTATCTGAGGCCGTGCCGTCTAACCCGGCGCGGTCTTGCCGTAGACCTAAACGCGCAGTTTTCCGCTATTAATCAACAACCTTGCGGCAAGATCCGTTGATCCAAACGCTGTGGATGGCGCGGTCATCGCCCATCATCAGCGTTGGAAACACCGCTTCCCAGATGTCATCGGCCCGGCTGGCGCGCTGGGCAATATCGGGTGTTGAGGCCAGGTCTAGAACCACCAGGTCAGCCTCCATCCCCGGGGCGATATTGCCGATCTTGTCCTCCATCCGCAGCGCATGTGCAGACCCGGCAGTGGCCAGGTAGAGCAATTCTGCCGCATGCAGCGGGCGGTGTCGCAGCTGCGCCACCTCATAAGCCGTTGCCATGGTGCGCAGCATGGAGAAACTGGAACCGCCGCCGGTATCCGTTGCCAAACCAATGCGGTGGCCGGCGCGACTGAGGCCGTCCATGTCAAACAACCCCGAGCCGATAAAGGTGTTTGAGGTGGGGCAATGGATCAGCGCCGCATCGACCTCGCGCAGTCGATCGCGTTCGCGGGGTTCCAGATGGATCGCGTGACCAAATAGGCCGCCGGGACGCAGCAACCCATAAGCCTCATAGGTGTCCAGATAGTCGCGCGCGCCGGGGTAGAGCGATTTCACCCACTCAATCTCATCCACCTGCTCACTCAGATGGGTCTGCATCAGCACCTCAGGGTGTTCCCCCCAAAGCGCCCCCAGCGCCCGCAGCTGTTCCGGCGTTGAGGTCGGTGAAAATCGTGGCGTGATGGCATAGCTCAGCCGGTCCACGCCGTGCCACCGGTCCAGCAGGGCCTTGCTGTCGTCATAGGCGGATTGCGCACTATCGCGCAGACCTTTCGGCGCCGTGTCACGATCCATACAGGTTTTGCCCGCAATCACCCGTTGCCCGCGCCGTTGCGCTGCGCTGAAAAACGCATCCACGCTTTCGGGATGAATGGTGCAGAAGCTTGCCATCGTGGTAGTGCCATGAGACAGCGTCAGATCCAGATACCTTTCTGCAATTTCATCGGCATAGCTGCGGTCAGCAAAACGCATCTCTTCCGGGAAGGTGTAGCTGTTCAGCCAGTCGATCAGCCGCTTGCCCCAGCTGGCGATGATGCCCGTTTGCGGGTAATGCACATGGGCATCAACAAAACCGGGCAGGATCAGGTGATCACCATAATCCACCCGCTGGGCGGCTGGATACGCCTCAACCAGACGCTCCGCTGGCCCACTTTCCAAAATCTTGCCATCCCGGATCAGAACCGCGCCGCGGCGTTCAACCTTGGCCGCCTGCTGCCCCTGCTCAAAGGGATTGCTGTCAAAGCGCAGCACCTGACCGGTGAGCAGGCTGTCGGTGTTGGCACTGGGGGCGTGTTGCATCGCGGGATTCCTTTGGCGGCGGCGCCGAAAACTGGCGCAGGGGTAATCTACGCAGTCAGGCGATGAAGGTAAATCATGCGGCGCGGTGGGACGGGGGCGTTTTTCGACCGCAATCTGCCGCTGGCCCGTTGCGCCTGTTGGCCTGCCTCCGTTAAGAGGGATGAAGGCGAGAGCGGAGGCAGAGATGCGCGAAGACCACGATCAGATCGACCTGCTGGACCGCGCCGACACGTCAATTGCGCCACAACGCAATCCTGATGGCACCACCGAAGGCGATTATGAACTGTCACGCCGCGATGTGGCGACGATCCTGCACACCGTAGATCGTGGTGATCAGCAGCAGCTGCTGACCCTGATGGAGCCACTGCATCCCGCTGATATTGCAGATCTTTTGGAGCAGCTGAATGCCCATGACCGCCGTCGTCTGGTGCAGCTTTACGGCCAGGAATTTGACGGGGACATCCTGTCCGAACTGGATGAGGGTCTGCGCGAAGAGATCATTGCGGTGCTGCAGCCGGATGTTCTGGCCGAAGCTGTGCGCGATCTGGAAACCGACGATGTGGTGGATCTGGTTGAGGATCTGGATGAGCCGCAGCAAGAGGCCATTCTTGAGGTGCTGGAGGATGCCGACCGCGTCGCGGTGGAGCAGGCGCTCAGC
The DNA here is from genome assembly GCF_963691685.1 of Thalassovita sp. Lineage (GTDB taxonomy): Bacteria > Pseudomonadota > Alphaproteobacteria > Rhodobacterales > Rhodobacteraceae > Thalassobius. The sequence continues at coordinate 3,438,959 of NZ_OY829290.1, read as the reverse complement.
TACCCGGAGCATTCGGCCGGGCGATTGATGCAGCGCGAAACCGTGGCCGCGCCAGAACATTGGACGGTTGGGCAGGCGATTGATTTTCTACGCTCTGCCAAGGAGTTACCTGAACAATTCTACCATGTGATCCTGGTGGATCCGCGTATGCACCCAAAGGGCAATGTGACCCTGGGCAAGATCATGTCGTCGCGCCGTGATGTGCAATTGCAAGACATAGTGGAAGAGGTGTTTGAGGTCATTCCCGTCACCCAAGATGAGGGCGACGTTGCCTATGCCTTTAACCAATATCACCTGATTTCAGCGCCCGTTGTGGATGAAAACGACCGTTTGGTCGGTGTCATCACCATCGATGATGCGATGGCGGTGCTGGATGAGGAGCACGAAGAGGACATCCTGCGCCTCGCCGGGGTCGCGGATGAAGCCAGCTTGTCTGACAGTATCCTTGCAGCCGCGCGTGGCCGGGCGGTCTGGCTGGGGGTGAATCTGATGACGGCGATCCTGGCTTCGCTGGTCATCGATATGTTCTCAGGCACCATTGATCAGATGGTGGCTTTGGCCGTTTTGATGCCCATCGTGGCCTCAATGGGGGGCAATGCCGGTACCCAGACCATGACGGTGACGGTGCGCGCGCTGGCCACCCGCGACCTGACCGCGCAGAACGCCATGCGGGTGATGCTGAGGGAAGTCTCGGTCGGTGTGATCAATGGCGCATTGTTTGGGGCGATCATGGCGGGCATTGCGGTGCTGTGGTTTGGCGTGCCGATGCTGGCGCTGGTGATCGGATTGGCGATGCTGGGCACCCATGTGGCGGCGGCGCTGGGGGGCATTCTGATCCCGATGGGGTTGGAACGGCTGAACGTTGACCCGGCGCTAGCCTCGGGGCCCTTTGTGACCACGGTGACGGATGTTGTTGGATTCCTTGCCTTTTTGGGGCTTGCTGCACGGGTTTTGCTATGAACGATCTGGCTGAGATTAAGGCGCAGGCCCGCAAGGCGGCCTTTGCGCGACGCAAGGCGGCGCATACTGCCGGGCTGGTTGGACGCGCTGGTTTGCTGAGTGAGGTTCTGGCGGGCTATCGCGGCGTGCCACTGGCGGGCTATATGCCGATCCGAACAGAAATCTCCCCACTGCCCGCGATGGAGGAGGCCTGCGCGCACGGGCCTGTCGGTGTGCCCGTGATCCAAGGTGAAGCGCAGCCCTTGAAGTTTTCGCGATGGTCGTCGGATGGACCGCTTCGCGAAGGTCCGTTTGGGGCGCAGGTCCCTGAAAAGGATGACTATTTTGAACCGGAAATCCTGATCGTCCCGCTGGTTGCCTTCGACCGGGCCGGCAATCGTTTGGGCTATGGCGGCGGCTTTTATGATCGCACGCTGGAGGGGTTGCGGCAACGTGGGGGCTGTCTGGCCATTGGGTTTGCCTATAGCGCGCAGGAGGCGGCGGAGCTGCCGTTGGAACCCACCGACCAACCCTTGGACATGATCGTGACCGAGGCGGAAATCCTTAGCTTTTAGGCAACAGGCGGCATCACATCCAGCAAATGTGCCTCGGCCGCCCGCAGGTGGCGTTCCAGATGGGTAACGGCGGTTTCGCTGCCGCCGGCTGCTACGGCTGCGACCATAAGTCTATGATCTTCCAACCAATCCTCAGTCCGGCTGGGCAATGCGCCATAGGCGGCGATTTGGATCTGACAGGCGATCCGCAGCTGATCGATGATGGCTATCTGCCGGGGTCGACCACTGGGGGCATAAAGGGCCGCATGAAACCTCCGATCCCCTTCGGCCCAATTGGGCCCATGGGCGTCAATGTCCGAATGCCTCTGTACCTGCTCCAGATGCGCCAACTGTGATTGGGAAAAATTGCCAACAGCGCGCCGCAAGGCATCCGTCTCAAGCATCACCCGTAAATCAAACGCTTCCCGCAGATCGCTCCGGCTCATTGAGATCACATGCGCCCCTTTGTTGGGGGCTAGGGTGATCAGGCCCATCTGCGCCAATAGGGCAAAGGCATCCCGCACGGGGATCCGGCTAGCGCCAAAGCGACTGGCCAGAACCTCCTGCTTTAGTTTGGCCCCCGGCGCGAATTCACCCCGCAGAAGGGCGGATTTTAACTGATCAGCAATGTGTTGCGCCTGCATTTGGCATTGTTCCTTACATAATGTATACATGTATACATTATAGATTCGAAAACTTCCAGAGGACCTGATGCCGAATTTGTCCACGAAAGAGCACGACTTTACCGCCCAGATCCTTTGGACGGGCAACACGGGTCAGGGGACGGAAACCTACCGCGCCTATGAACGGACCTGGCAGGTCCAGACCCCGGGCAAGCCGGTCATTCACTGTTCCAACGATCCGATGCTTGGTGGTGATCCGACGCTTCACAATCCCGAAGATATGCTGCTTTCAGCACTCTCAGCCTGTCACATGTTGTGGTACCTGCACTTCGCATCAGAGGCAGGTGTTGTGGTCACCGGCTATCAGGACGCGCCGATTGGCAGGGGGGAAACAGCACCAAACGGGGCAGGGCGGTTCCTGTCGGCGGTGCTGCGGCCGGAGATCACGCTGGCACCGGGTAGCGATCCCGCCGCGGCTGACGCGCTGCACGGGCGCATTCATGAGTTTTGTTTTATCGCGCGTTCTGTAGCGTTTCCGGTCAGCTATGAGGCGACGTATTCTTTTGCCGCTGACGAATGTGCGTAACAAACTGTTAGGAATTTTGCCCTATTCATGATCGAAACGGGTTTGTTCCCCTTGCCACATCACCCGCCGCCGCCTAGGCAGAGGGCATGAAAATATTGTTCTTAGGCGATGTAATGGGGCGTGCGGGGCGGCGCGCTGTGGTCGAAACCCTGCCGAAACTGCGCGACGCGTGGCGGTTGGACTTTGTTGTGGTGAACGGCGAAAACGCCAGCAACGGCATGGGCTTGTCGGCGGAACATGCAAAGGTTCTGCTGGATGCAGGGGCGGACTGCGTGACTCTTGGCGACCATGCCTTCGACCAAAAGGATATGCTGCAGTTCATTGAACGTGAACCGCGCATCCTGCGGCCGCTGAACTTTGCCAAGGGCGCACCGGGACGGGGGCATCGGGTGTTTTCTGACCGCCGTGGGCGCAAGGTACTTGTGACCCAGGTTCTGGGAAATGTCTTTATGAAACGGGCGTTTGACGATCCGTTTTCGGCGGTGGATGCAGTGCTGCGTCAGCATGTTCTGGGCGGCGCCGTTCAGGCTGCGCTGGTGGATATGCACTGTGAGGCGACCAGCGAAAAGATGGGTATGGGGCATTACTGCGACGGGCGCGCCAGCGTTGTTGTGGGAACCCACACCCATGTGCCCACCGGCGATGCTCAGATTTTGCCCGGCGGCACTGGCTACCTGACGGATGCGGGAATGTGCGGCGATTACAACAGCGTCATTGGCATGGAAAAGGCCGAACCGATGCGCCGTTTTGTGACCGGCATGCCCAAATCCCGCTTCACCCCCGCCCTGGGGGAGGCAACGCTTTCAGGTGTTTACGTCGAAACGGATGATCGCACGGGCAAGGCAACCTTGGTTAAGATGGTGCGCCAGGGTGGGCGGCTGGAACAAGCGGGTCCTGACGCTGTTTAACCGCAAGATGAGCTGACACGTGAAAAATCCCCTCGGTCTTTACCTTTTCTTAGCGGTTCTTGGTGCAGGATGGGGCCTGAACTCGGTTCTGGCAAAGATCGCCGTCAGCGGCGGCTATGCGCCATTTGGGTTGATATATTGGCAGTTGGTGATCACGTCACTGATCCTTGGCGCGATCTGTTGGAGGTGTGGCAGCTGGCCAAAACTGGGGCGGGCGCAATTGCGCATGGCACTGTTTGTGGCGTTGATCGGGACGATCGTGCCCAACGCAGCCAGCTATCGCGCGGCAATAGACCTGCCTGCGGGCATTCTGGCATTACTGCTCTCGCTGGTGCCGATATGTGCCTTTCCTTTGGCGCTTGTCATGGGCAATGAACAGTTCAGCGGGCGCAAGTTTCTGGGGCTGAGCCTTGGCGCCCTGGCTGTGGCCCTGCTGGTCCTGCCCGGAGAGGCATTGCCAGATGCGGCGATGTTGGCCCTGTTGCCTTTGGCTGTGATCGCCCCGATCTGCTATGGGTTGGAGGGCAATGGCGTCGCAAAATGGGGCACCGGCGGTCTGTCGCCGGTCGAATTGCTGTTCCTCGCCTCGTTGCTCGGGGCAGCAATCGCCTTGCCTTTGGCAATCGGGACAGGGCAGTGGATCAGCCCTGCACCGCCTTACGCGCTGCCCGATCTGGCGCTGGTGGCCTCCGCGATGATCCATGCGCTTGTGTACACGGGCTACGTCTGGCTGGTGGGGCGGGCCGGGGCGGTTTTTGCCTCACAAGTGGCCTATCTGGTGACCGGCTTTGGCATCTTCTGGGCTATGGCTATCCTTGGGGAAAGTTACGCCAGTTCTTTCTGGGGGGCTATGGCATTGATGTTACTGGGGGTCTTCTTCGTGCAGCCGCGAAAGCAGATCCCTCTTGTTGCCGCTGCGCCCCTGCGCCACACTAAAGGGGAATGACCTAAGTTCGGGCGAAGTATATGGCGTTGATGGAGCTGTCGCAGACCGGCCAAGCGGTGTTGAGCCTCTGCGTGGTGCTGGGCATGTTTGCCCTGTTTGTCAAAGAGATATTCCCCACCGAAGTTGTGGCCATTTTCGGCGTTGCGGTGTTGCTGGCGCTGGGACTCTTGCCCTATGAAACTGCGCTGGATGTCTTGTCCAACCCCGCGCCCTGGACCATCGCGACGATGTTCATCGTTATGGGGGCCTTGGTGCGCACTGGCGCCCTGGCGGCATTCACCAACCTGGCGGATCGGGCCGGCCGCACGAACCCGAAATTGGCGATCGTGGTTCTGATGGCCTTTGTGGTTCTGGCCTCGGCCATCATGAACAACACCCCGGTTGTGGTTGTGATGATCCCGGTGTTTGTGCAGCTGGGGCGGACCATGGGGGTTTCAGCCTCAAAGATGCTGATCCCGCTCAGCTACGGCGCGATCATTGGGGGGACATTGACCCTGATCGGCACCTCAACCAACCTGTTGGTGGATGGGGTCGCGCGCAGTCAAGGCCTTGAGGGGTTTGGGATTTTTGAGATCACGCCGCTGGCCGTGGTGCTGGTCGCTTGGGGGATGACCTACCTGTATTTCTTTGGCCGTAAGATGCTACCGGAGCGGACGACGATGGCCTCGATGCTGTCAGATCGCTCCAAAATGAAGTTCTTTACCGAGGCCGTGATTCCCCCTGAATCCAACTTGATTGGCCGCGAAGTTGCCGGGGTGCAGCTGTTCAAACGCGAAGGGGTGCGCCTGATTGACGTGGTGCGCGGGGACCGGTCGCTGCGACGCAATATGAAAGATGTGGTTCTGCAGGTTGGCGACCGCGTGGTGCTGCGCACCCAGATGACCGAACTGTTGAGCTTGCAGCGCAACAAAAGCCTGAAACGATTGGATCAGGTCGGCGCCGTGGAAACCTCAACGGTGGAGGTGCTGATCACGCCGGGCTGCAAAATGGTGGGCCGCGCGCTGGGATCCATGCGTCTGCGTCGCCGTTATGGTGTTTACCCGCTGGCGCTGCACCGGCGGAACCAGAATATCAGCGGCCAGTTGGATGAACAGGTGGTGCGCGTCGGCGACACGCTGCTGCTAGAAGGCGCGCCCGAAGATGTGCAGCGCCTGGCCTCCGACATGGATATGGTTGACGTTACGCAGCCATCCGTCAAAGCCTACCGCCGAGGGCATGCCCCGCTGGCGGTGGCCACGTTGCTTGCAATCGTTGGGCTTGCCGCTCTGGGCGTCGCGCCGCTGTTCCATCTGTCGGTCATTGGCGTGGCGCTGGTGCTTGTCAGCCGCTGCATCGACAGCGAGGAGGCGTTTACCTTTATTGAGGGCCGGTTGCTGGCCCTGATCTTTGCCATGCTGGCCATCGGTGCTTCCCTACAACACACTGGCGCTGTTGCCTTAATTGTCGATGCGATTGCACCCTGGCTGGGTCAATTGCCGCCCTTCCTGATCGTCTGGGCCATTTACCTTTTGACGTCGGTGTTAACCGAAATGGTGTCAAATAACGCGGTTGCCGTTGTGGTCACCCCGATCGCGATTGGCCTGGCCGGCGCCATGGGCATCGATCCGCGCCCGTTGGTGATTGCCGTGATGGTCGCAGCCTCCTGCAGCTTTGCCACGCCGATCGGCTATCAGACAAACATGCTGGTTTACGGTCCCGGCGGCTATAAGTTCACCGATTTTCTGCGGGTTGGCGTGCCGCTCAACCTCACGATGGGGCTCTTGGCCTCGGCGCTGATCCCGGTGATTTGGCCGCTTTGACGTGACCCTGCCGCAATATTCAGGAAAATAAGGCGTTCTGAGCACGCTTTCGCGGGATTGAAGCGGTGGCAGGCTTGCAGCCCCCTGCGCCGCTCCTTTATAGATCGGTCCAAACAGGACAATACGAACGGAGGGTGCCATGGCTGGCCACTCAAAATGGGCAAACATTCAGCACCGCAAAGGCCGCCAGGACGCCGCGCGGTCCAAGCTGTTTTCGAAGCTGTCGAAAGAAATCACCGTCGCTGCAAAAATGGGCGACCCTGATCCGGAAAAGAACCCGCGCCTGCGCCTGGCCGTAAAAGAAGCCAAGAGCCAGTCCGTCCCCAAGGATGTGATTGAACGCGCGATCAAGAAATCGGCGGCGGGTGAAGGCGACGATTACGAAGAAATCCGCTACGAAGGCTATGGCCCGAACGGCGTGGCGGTGATCGTGGAAGCGATGACCGACAACCGGAACCGCACCGCCTCCACCGTACGCTCCACCTTCACCAAAAACGGCGGCAACCTGGGTGAAACCGGCTCCGTTGGCTTCATGTTCGACCGTAAAGGCGAAGTGACCTACACCGCCGATGCAGGCGATGCGGACACCGTGATGATGGCCGCGATTGAGGCGGGCGCTGAGGATGTGGAAAGCTCGGAAGAGGGCCACCTGATTTACTGTGCAGACAGTGATCTGCACGAAGTGTCCGGCGCTTTGGAAGCAGAGCTGGGGGAATCTGAATCGACCAAACTGGTTTGGAAACCCACCACCACCACCGAATTGGATCTCGAAGGCATGCAGAAGCTGATGAAGCTGGTGGATGCGCTGGAAGACGATGATGACGTTCAGCGCGTGACCACGAACTTCGAAGCCTCGGATGAAGTTATGGAGCAGCTCTAAGCGCGCTCAGCTTCAGACATTGAGGGAAAGGCGGCGCTTATTGCGCCGCCTTTTTCCGTTTGGCGCAGGGGAGGAAACTTCCGTGGCGCTTATGCGGCTTGCGGTCTGGTGAGGCCGCTAGCCTAAATGACTCATTTATCGACCCTGTTTTCTCTCTACGATGCGCTGGCTTGTCTAATAATGATATCTGCGACGGAACTGCTTTTGCGCATTTGAAACGTTCCGTGAACCGGATTGCGATGGCGGCTGACAACGAATAAACGCGGTTCATTAGGGGGTAAGGACCCTGCAACCTTCGCGCCAAGAGCAACTGGACTTCAATCTAGACACGTCAATTAGTTGTCCCGGGTAAGTTCTGTGGATAAAATGTGGATAACTTTTGGCCTGTAGATAAATCTGAGGATTTTCTGAGATGGCAAAATTTATTCACACAATGCTGTGGATAAAGCTGTGTGTAAGTATTTTTTATTGTTTTAATTTAGGTGCTTAATGGTTTGTCAATTTATCCACATTTTCCAAGTTTTCTTTGGCAACAGCCCTGATGGCATCAGTCAACGGCGACAGCATGTCCGAAAACAGGCGTGAGTGCTGCCAAAAGAGTGACACATGCAGATCGCTGCCTTCGCGCAGCCGAACAAGCTCGCCCGAGACCAAAAAATGATCCACAAGCCCATGTGGATTCATGCCCCACCCCAGACCCAGCCGGGCGGCTTCGACAAACCCTTGTGTGGATGGAATTTGATGAGATTTAGTGCTGTGGATAACTCTTAAATTTTGTTTTATCCAAGTATCTTGTAGCTTATCTTTTCTGTTGAAAACCAAGGACGGAGCTGCCTCGATGCTCGACTTGTCCACACCGTTTTTGAAGTATTTCTGCACGTATTTTGGGCTGGCTGAGGCCACATAACGCATCGCACCCAACGGAATGGACTCACATCCGCGAGGCGGATTGGCGACTGACGTGATCGCAGCGCTCACTTCGCCCCGTTTCAGCCATTCGGCGGAGTGATCCTGATCGTCCACCACCACATCGTAGAGGTGATCAGGAACCCGGGCCAATGCGGCAAGAACCCAAGTGGCCAGGCTGTCGGCATTGACCGCAATGCGCATCCTGGCGGCTGCCCCCGCTGCTTTGCCCGTGACCCGGGCTTCCAGCAAAGCCACCTCTTGTAGGTGCCGGGCCAGGCGGTTGCCGGTATCTGTCCCGGTGCAGGGGCTGCCGCGTTGGATCAAGGGTGCGCCAACGTGTTCCTCCAGCTGGCGAATACGTTGAGACACCGCAGACTGGGTGATGTTCAACTGCGCCGCTGCCAGATCAAAACTGCCATGGCGCAAGACGGCGGCGAGTGTTTCAAGTTGGGTATAATCCAGCATAAGAATTTCTAATCCAATTTGAGAAACTTTAAATCGACTAACCAATCCCGCGGCGTTAGTCAAAATTTAAGACTTATGAGGTGAACTATGACGGCGATGTTTGCGGGCTTTGGGCTGGGGCTGTCCCTGATTGTGGCGATTGGGGCGCAAAACGCATTTGTGCTGCGCCAGGGAATTCTGCGGCAGCACGTGCTGCCGATCGTGCTGGTCTGCGCGATAAGTGACGCTGTGCTGATCGCAATTGGTGTCGCGGGGTTTGGTGTGCTGGTGGAGCGGCTTCCTTGGCTGGAGGGCGTGATGCGATTTGGGGGCGCAGCGTTCCTGCTGTTTTATGGCGCAAAGGCCTTTCTTTCTGCCTGGAGGGGGCAGGGCAACATGCAAGGCGGCGATAGCAGCGCTGGTGGCCTCTGGATCGCGCTGGCGACCTGTCTGGTCTTCACCTGGGCCAATCCGCACGTCTATTTGGACACGGTGGTGCTCCTGGGCTCGATCGCGGCACAATATGACGATCGCGTCGCATTCGGCATCGGGGCGGTAACCGCAAGCTTTTGTTTCTTTTTTGCGCTTGGCTATGGCGCGCGTTTGCTTGCTCCGATCTTTGAGCGGGCAGGCGCCTGGCAGGTCTTGGACTTCGCCATCGGCTGCGTGATGTGGGCCATTGCGGCGAGCCTGTTGCTCTGACCAGATCTGCAATCGCTTTGCGCAAGGGATATGGCTTGTGGATCTGCCGATCCCATGTCTTGATGCGCGCATGGATGAAAGGGCAGACAATCGAGTGAGCGCAGCCATCGGCTGGATGGTGGTGACCGGGCTGCTTTTTGTCTGTGTGACCGCGCTGGTGAAGCTGTTGGGTACAACTCTGCCTGCCGCCCAAGCCTCGTTTTTGCGCTATTTACTGGGGCTTGTCTTTGTTGTGCCGGTGCTGTGGCGCGGTCAGTTGTCTCAGATCAATGTTGCCACCTGGCGGCTGTTTGTCTGGCGCGGTCTGGCGCATTCCTTTGGCGTGTCTTTGTGGTTTTACGCCATGGCGCGGATCCCGATCGCTGATGTTACCGCGATGAATTACCTTGCGCCGATCTACGTCACCCTGGGCGCGGCTTTGTTTCTGGGCGAACGCTTGCACCTGCGCCGGCTGCTGGCGGTTGCGGGAGCTTTGATCGGTGCATTGATCATTTTGCGGCCTGGCCTGCGTGAGGTCAGCCCGGGCCATTGGGCGATGATTTTTGCCGCGCTGGCCTTCGGGGCCTCTTATCTGATGGCGAAACGCCTGAGCGATGTGGTGAACCCGGCGCTTGTGGTCACCATGCTGTCGATCACCGTGGCCATCGGGCTTGCGCCGGTGGCACTGGCAAATTGGGTGCGCCCGGATCTTTACAGTCTTGGCGTGCTGTTCATCGTGGCCTCCGCGGCGACCGCGGCCCATTACACAATGACACTGGCCTTTGCGGCGGCGCCGGTCACCGTGACCCAGCCGGTCACCTTTCTACAGCTGCTTTGGGCCGTGTTGCTGGGCTATTTTGTCTTCGACGAAGGTCTTGATATCTGGGTGGTAATTGGCGGTTTGGTGATCCTGGGGGCAGTGACATTCATCACCTGGCGCGAGGCCGTATTGAAACGGCGGCTGACCCCACCATCGCCGGCAACCAAACTTTAACCTTTTGCAGTTAAGCTGGGTTTGAGGCGGCGTTCAGAGGCCGCGGGCGGGCCTCTGAACCTTGTCTTAGGAATAGCTGCTGTGTTGGCTCAGGTGCCGCGCGGGTCCAGCAGCTTTTCGAGAACAGCCTGGGCGGTGATCTGGCCGATGATCTCGCCATTTTCAACCACGGCTACAGGTCCGTTTTGGGCCTGTGCCATGACATCACGAATGTCGCTTTCGGGCGGCAGGGCCACGCTGTGGGTGCCGCTGGCGGGTTCCATGACGTCACGGGCGCAAAGAACGCCCAGCGGGTTCATATGGGCGACGAAATCGGCGACATATTCGGTTGCCGGATCGGTGAAGATCTGCTGCGGGGTGCCACATTGCACAATGCGGCCGCCCTCCATGATGGCGATGCGGTTGCCGATCTTGAACGCTTCATCAAGGTCGTGACTGACGAAAATGATGGTGCGGTGCAGTTTCTCCTGCAGCTCCAGCAGCTCATCCTGCAACCGGGTGCGGATCAGCGGATCAAGGGCTGAAAACGGCTCATCCATCAGCAGGATCGGCGCGTCGGTGGCAAAGGCGCGGGCCAGGCCCACACGCTGCTGCATCCCGCCCGAAAGGTCAGAGACCTTGCGGTCGCCCCAATCTGACAGGCCAACAAGCGCCAGTTGCTCATCGGTTTTTTCCTGACGTTCCGCCTTGGACATGCCGGCAAGTTCCAGCCCCAGCCAGACGTTTTCACGCACTGTGCGCCAGGGCAGCAGGCCAAACTGCTGGAAAACCATCGCAACATCGTGCTGGCGCACGTTGCGCAGGGTCTTTTCATCCGTTTCGGTGATATTCACCAACCCATGGTCGGTGGCCACCGAAACACTGCCGCGCGCCACCGGGTTTAACCCGTTGACGGCACGCAGCAAGGTCGACTTGCCGGAGCCGGAAAGCCCCATGAGAACAAGGATTTCGCCCTTGTCGACGGTGAGTGAGCAATTGTGCACCCCCAGCACCTGACCGGTGCTGGCCTGAATTTCCGACCGGCTTTGGCCCTGGTCTATCAGCGGCAGGGCCTGTTCGGGATTGTCGCCAAAGACGATGGAGACGTTATCAAAAACAACAGCAGTCATATCAGCGCTCCACCCGCAGCATTCGGTCAAGGGCAATGGCCACGGCCACAATCACCAGCCCGCTTTCAAATCCAAGTGAGGCGTTCACCGTGTTCAGCGCCCGCACCACCGGCACCCCAAGGCCATCCGCGCCGACAAGAGCAGCGATCACCACCATCGAAAGCGACAGCATGATGGTCTGGTTCAGCCCGGTCATGATCTGTGGGAAGGCTGAGGGCAGCTCAATCTTCCACAGGGTTTGAAACTTGGTGGCACCAAAGGCCTGGCCGGCTTCGGTCAGGGCCGTGGGCACCTGCGAAACCCCCAATTGGGTCAGCCGGATCGGGGCCGGCAGTACAAAGATGAAGGTCGCCACAAGGCCGGGCACCATGCCGATGCCAAACAGCACGATCATCGGGATCAGATAGACGAAGGTCGGGATGGTCTGCATCATGTCCAGCACCGGCAGGATGGTTCTGTAAAACCGCGGCCGGTGGGCGGCGTAGATGCCGATCGGCACGCCAACCCCCATGCAGAACAGCACCGCAAAGAAGATCAGTGTCAGGCTTTCGGTGGTTTCTTCCCAATAGCCCTGGTTCAGCACGTAAAGGAAGCACAGGGTGACCAGCACCACGCGCGGCCAGCTGCGCTGCAGGTAGTAGGTCAGGGCGGCAAACAGCGCCACGATCACCAGGGCGGGCGGGGCTTGCAAAAGCCACAAGAACCCGTCGATGCCGTTGCTCAGTATGTCATCAATCGTGTCGAACAGATCGCCGAACGTATCGGTGAGCCAGTCAAACCCTGTTGCGATCCACTTACCAACCGGGATCTTACTTTCTTCAAGCCAGTTCATTTGGCCCCCTAAACGTGATGTGGTCGTGCCCTGTGTGACACCCCGCGTGACACCCCGGTTTCGCACACAGAGTGATGGTGCCAGAATACCGGTGTCAGACTAACTCTGACTGTGTCACAGGAATCGGTCTTGGCTGCGCATGCTTGCGGCAATTGTAAAGACAAACGCGCCAGACGGGATGGTCTGGCGCGTTCGGTATTGGTTTACATGCCCAGCGAGGCCTTTACGGCGGCAACAGCATCGCCACCGTCTTTGGTGGTCACGCCATCCAGCCAGCCCATGAAGGCATCGGGGTTGTCTTTCAGCCAAGCGCCGGCCGCTTTTGCAGGCTCTTCGCCGTCATCCAGGATCGCACCCATGATTTCGTTTTCCATCGCCAGCGAAAACTCAAGGTTTTCCAGCATCTTGCCGACGTTGGCACATTCGCTGATGTAGCCCTGACGCACGTTGGTGTTCACGATGGCACCGCCCAGGTTCGGGCCAAAGAATGCATCGCCACCGGTCAGGTAGGACATTTCAAAGTTGGCGTTCATCGGGTGGGGTTCCCAGCCGAGGAAGACGATCGGGTCTTCTTTGCGCACGGCGCGGGCGACCTGAGCCAGCATGCCCTGTTCGGAGCTTTCAACAACCTCAAAACCCTTCAGGCCAAAGGCGTCGCTGTCGATCATTTCCATGATCAGGCGGTTGCCGTCGTTGCCCGGCTCAATGCCGAAGATCTTGCCGTCCAGCGCGTCGCGCTGGGCGTTGATGTCAGCAAAGTCCTTGATGCCCAGATCGGCGGCGGCTTTGTTCACGGCGAGGGTGTATTTGGCGCCTTCCAGGTTGGCGCGCACAATCTCAACGGTGCCGGCCTCATAATAGGGGGCAATGTCACCGATCATGGTGGGCATCCAGTTGCCAAGGAAGACGTCAACGTCGCCATTGGCCATTGAGGTGTAGGTCACAGGCACCGACAGAACCTTGATGTCGGTTTCATATCCCAGCGCTTCCAGCACAACGGTGGTTGCGGCGGTGGTGGCGGTGATGTCGGTCCAGCCCACATCAGAGAAGGTAACCTTGCCGCAATCGGCCAAGGCAGGTGTGGCAGCCACAAGGGCCAGCGCGGAAAGAGTTGTCTTAAGGGTCATCATGACCTCCCTGGGTGTTGTCGTGTTTTTTCTTGATTGACGAGTCAATAAAAAACAAATTAGCTTAGCCTGGCAAGAATTTTTCTACGAGTATCCGATGCCGAAGCTTGGAATGGAGCCTATACGGCGGGCTGCGCTTGTAAAAGCGACGATTGCCGAGATCGGTGAAACGGGCACATTGGATGTGACCGTGAGCCAGATTGCCAAGAGGGCTGGGATGTCCTCGGCTTTGGCGCATCATTACTTTGGCGGTAAAGAGCAGATCTTCCTTGCAGCGATGCGGCACACGCTGGCGGTCTACGCGGCTGAGGTGCGTGGCGCGATCGGCATGGCGGCGACGCCGCTGGAACGTGTTGAGGCGATTGTGAAATCCAGCTTCAGCCAGACCAATTTCCGCAGCGAAGTGGTGGCGGCCTGGTTGAATTTCTACGTTCTGGCCCAGGTGTCAGATGAGGCGCGGCGGTTGCTGAATGTCTATCAGATGCGGCTGCGTTCAAACCTCAGGTTTGCGCTGCGCCCGCTGGTTGGGCCGGCCGCGCCGGAGGTGGCTGAACGGATCGCGGCGCTGGTCGACGGCGCCTATCTGAAACAGTCACTGGGCCGCGGTGAGATTGCGCAGGGCGCCGCCGTGGAACTGGTGATGCAGAGTTTTGCCCATGAGGTGGCGGCGCATCAGGGGTAACGGGTCAGACCGAACCTCTGACGGCACCCCAGACCGCCCCCAGGGCCGCCCGAATGGGCACCGGACCAAAGATCAAGATGAACAGGCCTGATCCGCGCCATGCGCGGCAGGGATATTTCCGAAAGGGAACGCAATGAGTTACAAATACCAGCCAGAAGGCAGCCATTTCATCAATGGCCGTTACGTTGAAGATACCGCAGGGGCGGTGATTGACGTGATCTACCCTGCCACAGGTGAGGTGATTGCCAAGGTGCATGAAGCCACTGAAGCGGTGATCGAAGAGGCGATCACCAGCGCGCTGGCGGGGCAAAAGGCCTGGGCGGCGATGTCAGGCACTGAACGCGGCCGCATTCTGCGCCGCGCCGCCGACATCATCCGCGAGCGCAATCATGAGCTTTCGGTTCTGGAAACCCATGACACTGGGAAGCCGCTGCAGGAAACGCTGGTGGCAGATGCCACCTCGGGCGCCGATGCGCTGGAATATTTTGGCGGCCTTGCCGGCAGCATGACCGGGGAGCATATTGCGCTGGGCGACGGCAATTTCGCCTATACCATGCGTGAGGCGCTGGGCCTTTGTGTGGGCATTGGCGCCTGGAACTACCCGACGCAGATCGCCTGCTGGAAAGGTGCCCCGGCGCTGGCCTGCGGCAATGCGATGATCTTCAAACCGTCGGAAACCACACCGTTGTCGGCGCTGAAAGTGGCGGAAATCCTGCATGAGGCCGGTTTGCCCGCAGGTCTTTACAACGTTGTGCAGGGCACCGGCAAAGTGGGCGCGCCGCTGGTGACGGATCCGCGGGTGAACAAAGTCTCACTGACCGGATCAGTGCCGACCGGGCGCAAGGTCTATGCGGCGGCGGCCGAGGGCATGAAACATGTCACCATGGAATTGGGTGGCAAATCCCCGCTGGTGATCTTTGATGACGCAGACCTCGACAGCGCGGTCAGCGGTGCGATCAACGCCAACTTCTATTCCACCGGTCAGGTCTGTTCAAACGGCACCCGGGTCTTTGTGCAGAAGGGCATCAAAGAGGCGTTTCTGAACCGTCTGGCCGATCGTCTGCAGGGCGCCAAAATGGGCGATCCCCTGGATGAGAGCGTGAACTTCGGCCCCATGGTTTCAGCCGCACAGCTGGCAATCGTTGAAGGCTATATCGCCAAAGGCAAGGAAGAGGGCGCGCGTCTGGTCGCCGGGGGCAACCGGCTGGATCAGGAGGGTTACTGGATTGAACCAACCGTCTTTGCCGATGTGACCGACGATATGGTTGTGGCGCGCGAAGAGATCTTTGGCCCGGTGATGTGTGTGCTGGATTTTGACGACGAGGATGAGGTTCTGGCGCGCGCCAATGACACCGAATTTGGTCTGGCCGCTGGCGTCTTCACCGCCGATCTGGCGCGTGGTCACCGCATGGTTGCAGGGTTTGAGGCAGGCACCTGCTTCATCAACTCCTACAATGATGCGCCGGTCGAAGTGCCTTTTGGTGGGTCGAAAATGTCCGGGGTTGGCCGTGAAAACGCCAAAACCGCGATCAACCACTACAGCGAGCTGAAGTCGGTCTTTGTACGTCTGGATGCCTGCGAAGCAGCATTCTGAGGTTTGAGCGGGTTGGGGGCAGATCCCCCGGCCCATCGCCCACCCACCCGCCCCGATGCGCCGGGGGATCTTTCAAGATCTGGCGCGTCCTAAAGGGGCAGGGGCGGGCCACATCTGTTTCTGGAGAAGCGAAATGGAAGCGGATTTTGTCATTGTCGGCGCGGGCTCAGCCGGGTGCGCCATGGCTTACCGGCTGAGCGAAGCCGGGGCTTCGGTCATTGTGATCGAACATGGGGGCACCGATGCGGGCCCCTTTATTCAGATGCCTGCGGCGCTGAGTTATCCCATGAACATGAGCCTTTATGACTGGGGCTATATGTCAGAGCCGGAGCCGCATCTGAACAACCGCGAACTGGTCTGTCCACGCGGCAAGGTGATCGGTGGATCCTCCTCCATCAACGGGATGGTCTATGTGCGCGGCCATGCCCATGACTTCGACCATTGGCGGGATCAGGGCGCGGATGGCTGGGGCTATGCGGATGTGCTGCCCTATTACAAACGTATGGAAAGCTGGCACGACGGCGGCCATGGCGGCGATCCCAGCTGGCGCGGCACAGATGGCCCGCTGCATGTTACCCGTGGCCCCCGCAACAATCCGCTGCACGCTGCCTTTGTTGAGGCGGGGCGGCAGGCGGGCTATCCGGTCACCCAGGATTACAACGGTGAGCAGCAAGAGGGCTTCGGCCCGATGGAGCAGACCGTCTACAAAGGGCGCCGCTGGTCGGCGGCCAATGCCTATCTGCGCCCGGCGCTGGAGCGCGAAAACTGTGAGCTGATCCGCGGCCTGGCCTGCAAAGTGGTGATCGAAAACGGTCGTGCCACCGGGGTGGAGATCAAACGCGGCGGCAAGGTTGAGGTGATTTCGGCCCGCCGTGAGGTGATCCTGTCTGCGTCTTCGCTGAATTCGCCCAAGCTGTTGATGCTGTCGGGGATTGGCCCGGCGCAGCATCTGGCAGAACATGGGATTGAGGTGGTCGCGGACCGGCCCGGCGTGGGGCAGAACCTGCAGGACCATCTGGAGGTCTATTTCCAGATGGCGGCAAGCCAACCGATCACGCTTTACAAATATTGGCCGTTGGTGCGCAAAGCGATGGTTGGGGCGCAGTGGCTCTTTACCAAAACTGGTCTGGGCGCATCGAACCAATTTGAAAGTGCCGCTTTCATCCGCTCACGTGAGGGCATTGATTACCCGGATATCCAGTACCACTTCCTGCCATTGGCGGTGCGCTACGATGGTAAGGCCGCGGCCGAAGGGCATGGGTTCCAGGCGCATGTCGGGCCGATGCGGTCGGAAAGCCGGGGCAATGTGACCCTGCGCTCCGCCGATCCGAAGGACGCGCCGGTCATCCGTTTCAACTACATGAGTGAAGAAAGCGATTGGCGCGACTTCCGCCAGTGTCTGCGTCTCACCCGTGAGATCTTTGGTCAGGAGGCGTTCAAACCTTTCGTCAAACATGAGATCCAGCCGGGCAAGGATCTGGTCACAGATGATGAGCTGGACGGGTTTATCCGCGAACACGCCGAAAGCGCCTATCACCCCTGTGGCACCTGCCGGATGGGACGCGCCGATGATCCGATGGCCGTGGTCGACCCAGAGGCCCGGGTGATCGGTGTTGAGGGCCTGCGCGTCGCGGACAGCTCGGTCTTCCCGCGGATCACCAACGGCAACCTCAACGGGCCGTCGATCATGGTGGGGGAGAAAGTTTCGGACGCTGTGCTGGGCCGCGGGCCTTTGCCGTCGGACAACGCCGCGCCCTGGATCAACCCGAATTGGCAGAGTTCACAGCGCTAAGCGCTCAGGCTTTGGGTTTGAAAATTCACGGCGCGCGGGGATCTTCCGCGCGCCGTTTCCATTTGGCTCAGCTGCTTTGGCCAACCTTGCGGAACAGGGCCGGCAGGCCAGAGATATCCAGCCCACGCCGCACCCGGAACGCAGGGTTCTGGCCCCCGTCGCTGTCTTTCCAATAGGGTCGCAGGACATAAACGGCAAAGGCCACTTCGGTGTTGTCACCCTTGATGGCCTGCAATCCGCGCCCCTGCAGCTCGATCTCCACATCCAGGCCTTTCAGGGGCACCCGGAACCCGCCGCCGGCCTTGGCCTTACCATCCACCAGCAGGGTGATCCCGTCGCCATAGGTGACATCGCGGATCAGCACGTAATATTGCTGCGGGTCATTCACCGCCTCGGCAAACCCCCATTCATCCATCAGGGCGCCACCGTCTTTGATGTCCGGGGTCAGGTAGTTTGACAGGCGGGTGTAAACGCGGTTGTAGGCCACCCGGTTGGGATAGGCGATTTCAAAGCTTGATCGCGACCGGATCAGCGCATCTGCGCGCAGTTTGATGGCTGGATTGCCAAACTCACCACCCAGATCAATCCCACCGCTATAGCTGGCCGCATCCGAGGCCTTATCGCGTGGGTGTTCCGGCGCGTCAAAGCCCGGAACGTCGCCAAGGTAGCTGAGGCTGTCCTGCCCCTGATCCCACAGGAACAGGCTGCCGGCCTTATAGTCACCGGAATTGATGAAACCGTAGTTGGTGTGGGAAAAATCCAGATTGATTGGAATGGTTTGTCCGGATTTGAAGCATCCGCTTAGGGCCAGCGCTGCCAGCAGGGGCAGCAGGCGCAATGGCAATCTCATGGTGGTCCCCCGAATTGGATTTTTGAAAAAAAAGCAGAGAGAAACTGAATAAACCACAGGCAGAATGGGCCTGAGTATACAGATTTTATGGTGGAATTCATCCTTTGACTGCACTCGCGATTTTTCGCTCGGATCGGGTGCAGTTTTTCGCAAAGTCACGGCGCCAGTTGATCCGGGTCAAGGTGGCGTGGCCGCGCCTTGGGTAGAGTCGGGGCAAGACAGAACAAGGAGAAACGCAATGTCGCACACCCCCCATGAACTGGCCGAAGAATTCCCTGAATTCGTTGAAAAAATGTCTGCGCTGAAGGTTTCAGATGCCCATTTTGCCAAACTGGCAGAGGCCTATCATGAGCTGAACCGCGCCGTGCACCGGGCGGAAACCAATGTGGAGCCGCTGGAACAGCTGGCAGAGGCCGAGCTGCGCAAAAAACGCTCAGCGCTCAAGGATGAGATCTACGCCTACCTGAAAGATGCGGCCTGATTAGACCACATAGCGCGATCTGAGGGGTGTTAGACCATCACACCCCTCAGGTTGCGCCGTAGCCATGGCGCCATCTGCCCCCAGGCCTGCGCCTCCGCATCATTTGCGTCCTGTGGTGAGGCTTGCTCCGCTCCGCCCGTCAGGCGCGGGACAAACCGGGCAGCGGCGCGCAACAGATCCGCGCTGCTGGCAATCGGATCCGTGGTTTGTGGCACTGGGGTTTCGGGGCAGGCGCTGCCCAAGCGGGCCTCAGCCCAAGCGAGGTCGGCGCCTTCCGCATGCAGCTGGGTTTCGATCAGCTCTGGCGCAAACGCAAAGGTCGGGCCATCGATTTGGCGCAGGGCGCGCAGCAGCGGGCGTTCGATTTTGTTGAAGTTGCTGCCAGCGGGATATTGCGCGTTGCGGCGATAAAGGTAGAGCAGGGCCACGGCTGGCAGGCTGAGGCTGCTGTTCACCGTTGCAGGGCGCTGCCCGGCTGCAGCAATCCCGGTCCAATGGGCGAAATCCTGACAGATGTCGGCCTCCACCAGCCTGTGCCGCTGATACCATTTCAGCTGGGTGTTCCGGCGCCCAAAGATCCTGTCAAAGGCCTCAAACCTCTGCTGATATTGCGGCCAGACCGGTCCGAAGGGCTGGGTAGACATCTTCAGCCGCTGCTGAAACATAGAGCTGGCAAATTTTTGCGGTGCGCGCAGGTAGCCATAGACCTGAACCTCATCAAAATGCGGTGCCAGATCTGCGTAGAGGCCTTCCAGCATTTCCGGCGGCGCGTTTGACAGATACTCAGCGCTCAGCAGGCTCACGGACGCGGATCTATTGCGCAGCATCCGTTTCAGCCGCCGCCGCATTTTGCGCCGGTATCGTAACGCGGCGCGTGGGCTGAGGCCGCGGCGGGTGAACACCGGGTTGCTTTTGGCCTCGGGGTCATACAGCACGGCCAGCGGCGGGCCGGGGGTGCGTTTGTGCAATTCGATGAATTGCAGCCCCTTTGGCGCCGCGCGGGAGTAGGCAACCTGCAGTGCGGTTGAGCCGGTTTTGTGCATGCCGATGTGTAGGATCAGGCGGCGATGGGGGGCGGCGCGGCGTGATCCGAACATTTTATTCCACCTTATAGGGCAGCAATTCACGCCGGTTGGTGTTGATGGTCAGGCGCCGCTCCAGCGGCGGGACAGATCGTTGGTGGCAGGTCTGTCGCTCGCAGATCCGGCAGGAAATGCCAATCGGCTCAAAGGTTTGCGGGTTTGAGAGATCGAGACCGTCCGCATAGACCAGATCCGCGGCATGGCGCACCTCGCAGCCCAGTGAGATGGCGAAGCGGCGCACCGGTGCACCGAAGCTACCGCCCCATTTTGATACATCCCGCGCCAGGCTGATGTAGCGCACGCCGTCCGGGGTTTCGGCCAACTGGCGCAGGAAACGGCCCGGCGTTTCAAAGGCACGATGCACATTCCACAGCGGGCAGGCGCCGCCAAAACGGGCAAATTGCAGCCGGGTGGCCGAATGGCGCTTGGTGATGGTGCCCGCTTGATCCACCCGTACAAAGAAGAAGGGAATGCCTTTGGCGCCGGGGCGCTGCAACGTCGACAGCCGGTGGGCAATCTGCTCGATCGAGGCGCCGAACCGGTGTGACAGCAGCTCCAGATCGTGGCGGGTTGCCTGTGCTTCGGCCAGAAAATCGCCATAGGGCATTAGGGCGGCGCCGGCGAAATAATTGGCCAACCCAATCTTGGCGATCGACCGCGCCTCCTCAGATTGGAAACGCGCCAGATCTAGCGTGGCCTCCAGCAGTTTGTTCTGTTGCAGCAGCGCGATTTGCAGCAGCAGCTGGAAGGTCTGGGTTTCCGGCGCGGTGCGTGAGGACATGGTCAGCGTGCGGGTGTCGGCATCATAGTGGCGCACTGGTGCGCTGTCGTTGAAGTTAACTTTCAGCCCGGCGGATTTCAGCGATTTCAACGCATGGAGCCGAATGCCGCCGGGGCCTGCGGCGCGGGCAAAGTTTTCAGCCGCCCGGTCCACTGCATCGATGTAGTTGTCGCAATAGTGGAAGAAGTCGCGCACCTCTTCCCAGGGGCTTTGCTGGCTGCCGCGATCTTCCCGCCCCAGCGCCTCATCCAATGAGGCGAGGCGTTCATGGGTCTGCCGATAGGCGCGGTGCAGATCCAGAAAGGCGCGCGCCAGCGCCGGCGCGTTGGAGGCGGTCAGCCGCAGATCGGCCAGCGGCGGCATGTTGTCTGCAAACAGCGGGTCCGCCAGCGCCTCGCGCATATCGCTGACCAGCCGCTCACTGTCGCCGGTGCTGAGTTCGGTGACGTCAAAACCAAACTCCTGCGCCAGCGCCAGAACCACCGTGGTAGAGACCGGGCGGTTGTTGTTTTCCATTTGGTTCAGATAGGGCAGGGACACGCCGAGTTTGCTGGCAAACTCCTTCTGCGTCAGGCCCAGCCGCTGCCGTGTTTCGCGCAGTTTCGCCCCGGCGTAGAGTTTTTGCGTGGCCATGCGGCTGCCCTCGAATTTACAGATTTGCTCTTACGTGATCGTAAGTTTGCAAACTCCGGGGCGCAAGGTGCCTTGGCTTAGGCAGATTGCAACTGTTTGTCGCGGCGGATCACATAAAGGATGCAGGCAATCGACAGGACTGAGGACAGGGTCATCAGGCTGATCAGGGGCAATTCATTGCTGCCGGGCTGGACCAGAACCCCGGCAAAGGCCGAAAGTGCCGCGCCGCCACCGATCATCAAGGTGCTGCCCAGACCTGCCGCGGTGCCTGCCAGATGGGGCCGCACGGACAGGAGGCCCGCGGTGGCGTTGGGGATGGTCAGCCCGTTGCCGATGCCCACAATGATCATCGAGCCGAAGAAAATCACCGGGCTGCTGATGCCGATCAGGATCAGCCCATAGGCCAAGAGTAGGCCAGCGGTGGCCAACGTGGTGCCACAGACCACCATACGGGTCACCCCGGCGCGGGCGGAAAACCGGCCCGAGATAAAGTTGCCCAGGAAGTAGCCAATCCCCGGTGTGGCCATCCAAAGGCCCAATTGGGTCAGCGGGATGCCAAAATATTCAGTGCCCAGATAGGGCGCGCCGCCAAGGTAGGCAAAGAAGGCGCCGGACCCCAGCGCGGTGGCCATCGCATAGCCCCAGAACCGGTGTGAGGTCAGAATTTCCGGGTATTCACGGATCTGCTGGCGCATCGGCGTGCCGGTGTGGCGCGCGGTTTCGCCCTGATCGAAATAGATCAGGGCAAAGATCAAAACGCTGGCCACAAACAGCAGCTGGAAGGAGGACTTCCAGCCCAAAAGACTGTCAAGCAACCCGCCAAGCGCGGGCGCAATCATCGGCACCAGCGCCATGCCCATGGTGACATAGCCCATGACCGAGGCGGCCTTATCCTGCGGATAAAGATCGCGCACCACCGCCCGGCTCAGCACAATGGCGACCGCAATCACCGCCTGCATCATGCGAAACAGCATGAAGACCTCAGCCGTCGGGGCCATCAGGCAGCCAAGCGTTGCGACGCTGAACAAGGCTGTGCCCCAGAGCAGCACAGGCCGGCGGCCAAATCGATCCGAGAGCGGGCCGACAAACAGCTGCATCACCGCATTGACCCCCAGGTAAAGGGCGACCGAAAGCTGCATGAACGCGTAATCCGCCTGATAGTATTCCGCCATGTTCGGCAGCGAGGGCAGGAAGATGTTCATCGCCATAGCAGACATGCTGGCAAGAATGATCAGCGTCGCCATGGTGGGCGGTGTGCTGCGGTCTAGGAATCGGATCTCAATGCGGTCGTTCATTTGTTAACCATATTCGCTGTGGCTGACCCGGCGCAATAGGCGAGGATTGGGTGAGGGTATTCTACCTCAGGCTAAAAGCGAAGTTATTTGCAAATTTGCATTTAGCATTCACTGTTCTGCCAAGTGTTTGCAAATTTGCCGGATTCCTCTTTGAGTCGCGCCTCAGCCCCCCTATACCCTTGAGCAAACCATGAAGAGGTCCGTCATGAAAGATATTCTCCAGCAATTGGAAGACCGCCGCGCCGCAGCCCGTCTGGGCGGTGGCCAGCGCCGCATCGACAGCCAGCATAAAAAGGGCAAGTTGACCGCACGCGAACGTATTGAGCTGCTTCTGGACGAAGACAGCTTTGAAGAGTTCGACATGTTCAAAACCCATCGCTGCACCGAATTCGGCATGGAAAAGGACAAGCCCGCAGGCGACGGTGTGATCACCGGCTGGGGCACGATCAACGGCCGTATGGTCTATGTCTTCTCCCAGGACTTCACCGTTTTCGGCGGATCGCTGTCGGAAACCCACGCCCAGAAAATCTGCAAGATCCAGGAAATGGCGATGCAGAACGGCGCGCCGATCATTGGCCTGAACGACTCGGGCGGGGCGCGTATTCAGGAAGGCGTCGACTCGCTGGCGGGATACGCCGAAGTGTTCCAGCGCAACATCATGGCCTCGGGCGTGGTGCCGCAGATTTCGGTGATCATGGGCCCATGTGCCGGTGGCGCGGTCTATTCGCCCGCGATGACCGACTTTATCTTCATGGTCAAAGACACCTCCTACATGTTTGTGACCGGCCCGGACGTGGTGAAAACCGTGACCAATGAGGTTGTGACCGCCGAAGAGCTGGGCGGTGCCTCCACCCACACCAAGAAGTCCTCGGTCGCTGATGGCGCCTTTGAAAATGACGTTGAAGCGATGGCCGAGGTGCGCCGCCTGGTTGACTTCCTGCCGCTCAACAACCGTGAAAAGCCGCCCGTGCGCCCCTTCTTTGATGAGCCGGGCCGTATCGAAGCCTCGCTCGACACGCTGGTGCCGGAAAACCCCAACACGCCTTATGACATGAAAGAGCTCATTCATAAGATCGGGGATGAGGGCGACTTCTACGAAATTCAGGAAGACTACGCCAAAAACATCATCACCGGCTTCATCCGTCTGGAAGGCCAGACCGTGGGTGTTGTGGCCAACCAGCCGATGGTTCTGGCGGGCTGTCTGGACATTGATGCCAGCCGCAAGGCGGCGCGTTTCGTGCGTTTCTGCGACTGTTTCGAAATTCCGATCCTGACACTGGTGGACGTGCCGGGCTTCCTGCCGGGGACCAGCCAGGAATATGGCGGCGTGATCAAACACGGCGCGAAACTGCTGTTTGCCTATGGCGAAGCCACGGTGCCGAAAGTGACTGTGATCACCCGTAAGGCCTATGGTGGCGCTTATGACGTGATGGCGTCGAAACACCTGCGCGGTGATTTCAACTACGCCTGGCCAACCGCGGAAATCGCTGTGATGGGTGCCAAAGGCGCGACCGAGATCATCCATCGCGCCGATCTGGGCGATGCCGAAAAGATCGCAGCCCACACCAAAGACTACGAAGACCGTTTCGCCAACCCCTTCGTGGCAGCCGAACGGGGCTTCATTGATGAGGTGATCCAGCCGAAATCGACCCGTCGCCGTGTCTCCCGCGCGTTTGCCAGCCTGCGCAACAAGCAGCTGAAGAACCCGTGGAAAAAGCACGACAACATTCCGCTGTAAGCCCTGCGGAAAAACCAATGGGCGGACCATTTGGTCCGTCCCGTCCATCCTGACGCCCGGAGCAAGACCTAAGTGTTCTTCACCCCACCAGATCTGAACAGCGACGCGATGCGTGCGCGGCATCGTGAAAAGATGCTGCGCAATGGCGTGTTCGTGGCGGTGCTGGCGGTGTGTTGCATGCTGTTCCTGATGGTGATGTGGCCCGCCGAGGGCCTGAGCGAGCCATCGAAACTGGACAATAGCCCCAAACTCTCTGCCGTTGGTGGAACCTGGAAGGTCAAAGATCTGCAGTGGACGCAGGTCGGCGATCAATGGCGCGTGCAGGCCTTTTTTGTACCCTACCGGGGGCCCATGCAGAGGGTCACAGAGACAGAGCTGCTCAAGAGCATGTGCGGTGCGGTTTTGACCGGTTTGCCGGGCAAACCTGATAGCGTGACCGGGCGTGACGCAGTTTACCGGTTGGATCTCAACGCGCAGACGGTTGGCGGCGATGTCGATTGGGCGCATGCCATCTTTGACTCATACGCCTCTGTGGTGGTGCAGGACGGTGCCTGTCAGCTGAGCGAGACATCAAACCGTGACTTTTACTCGCCACACTATCCGGGGGCGCTGGAAGGATGGGTCGTCAGAAAGGCCTATCTGAAGCCGCAAGGTGAGGGCAGCCAGCTGCAGTTGACCTTCCTCTTCACCGGTGAGGGCTCACCTGACCAAGAAGGCTTTCCATATTTTCAGGCCTGTCAGCTTGCCATGTCCGATGAGCGCATCTGGGAGGTCATTGAAAAGATTGGCGCGCAAGACGACGCATTGGCGGCTCTGCCGATTGTTGAGGTGCAGGTTGCTGCAAGAAAGCAGAAGGGCAGCAGCATCTTCAGTGTCGCATGGGGCAAGAGCGCCACGTTCCTTTTCTCCAATGCGCGTTGCGTTGCCGCTGCTGAGGAGCAAACCCTATGACCCGCCGCAATTGGCATATCCTGACCGAAGGTGACGCGCTGGTTTTAGCGCGGCGCGTACCTGTGCGTATGGATTTTGCGGCGACGGCTGATTTTCCTGCTTGCAACCGCTTGCTGCTTGCACAACAAATTCGTCAGGACATTTGGCGCAGGCTGCAGCGGCTCAAGGGATATGCACCGGTGGTGCGGATCCATCGCGATGGCAACCGGTTGCAGGTCACCGCTGGCGGACAGGTTGATGGGGCGATCCCGTCGGATCTGTCGGATCAGGTGGCTGAGATTTTGAACACCCCAGCGCTGCGTCAGCGTTGGATCGCCCATGCGGCCCGCACCCGAGAGGGGCAGCGCCATGTTTAGGGGGATCAGACATACCGCCGCGCTTGGGGGCATCCTTTGTTGGATCGGCGCGGCCACGGCGGCAGGGCAAGAGGAGGCTCTCGCCGCTGTGCCCTCCGGGCTGACCCTTGCCTTGATGGACAAACGGATCGAAGCACAGCCCGACGGATCGGATTGGGCACGCTTCCGCTTTGTAGCACCAGCCCTGGCCGAGGGTGTTGGGTACGACGTGGTTGAGGGTGATTTTGCCCACCTCTGCCATGAGGTTGCCCTGCCGGATTTGCAGGATCGCGGCCGCGCTGTGGCGCAGGTGGTGATCTCCCTGTCTTCAAAAGAACTAGGTTTCGGCGAAATTCAGCCTGAAATCATTCAGTTTTTCGAGGCGTTTCGCATCGAAAACGACCGCTGCATCTGGGAGGCATTCTGATGTTCCCACTATATGTTGCGAAACCGGTGGTGACTCCTGCACAGGTTGCGGCTTTGACGTCACAGATCGCCGCGCTGCGGGTGGCTGCGTATGCTTGCACCCGGGCTTCCTGTATGATCGGATCAGGCGGCGATTGCGTCGCTCGCACCTCACAAAGGGGGCAGGTTGGGGCAAAAGCCCTTTATTGGTTGTTCCATTCGAACAGGAGAATCACATGTCGAACTGTTTCAAAACCGTTCTGGCGCTGGGTCTGGTTGCTGCTCTGGCAGCCTGCGCACAGCAAGAAGAAGAATACGTTGTGGTCGAGCCCGAGCCGATCTCGGTTGAGCCCGTCTACACCGGCAAATACAAGTAATGTAGGCTATCGCCTTCTTACACAGGAACAGGCCGCGGGTCGGCCTGTTCCGGTCAGCCCGCGCGCCCTTATCAAAGGGAGCAAATCATGCTGAAACATCGCGGGTTTCCGGGCCGTATGCCCAGCACCGATTACCAATTCACCATCCGCCGTGCGAACCCCAAAGGGGCGACCGCATTGATTGCGCGCGAACGCTACCGCGACCGCCGCCCGCCAGACCGGCGTGCCGACACCGCCTTTATGAAGGCGCTGTGGGAACATTTTGGCGAACAGCCGTTTGAGCGTGGCAATCTGGATGCAGGCCGTTTGAGCTGGATGTTTGGCCGTGAGGTGCTTGCCGCCGAAGATCCCTTTGATCCCGAAAGCTATGAGGCGCTCCTTGTCATTGATGAGGCCAAAGCCCGTGCGGCTTTCCCTGAGGCCTTTGAGGAAGAGTAATCGGCATGAACTTGCGCAGCCCCCAGAGATTTGAGCAGGAAGCGGCCCAAAGCGCCGCGGCAGGTGCCGCGCGCTTGGCTGACTGCGCGCTCTGGGGCAGCGTGATCTTCGTAGGCAGCGCCCCAAAGCCTGGGGGCGTATCTACAGCTTGTGTCCCAAGCCATACCCCTTCCCTTTATGGACGGAGGCGCCACACCCCTGGCCCTTCGTCCGTTTTTTCCGCCATCCCCCGCATTCCGGCCCGCAGCCGCGCCTTTGTGGCCCCGCAGAACCGGCAGAGCTTTGCCGATTTTGCCGCCCCGGCAGCGCGCCCCTTGGCACTGGCGGCGGATGGCGATGTTCTCTCTTTCAGAGCAACAAGAAAGAGAGGCTATTCATGCAGTACAGAACACCAGCCGCGAAAGTTTGGATCCTTGCCGTCCTGGGCGCCACTGCGCTCAGCGCTTGCGGTGACTCGGTCGCGGAACGGGCGCTTTACGGCGCCGGCGCGGGCGTTGCCACAGCTGCCGTTGTCGATGGCAACCTTGGCACCGGCGCAGTTGCTGGCGCTGCGGCCAACGTCGCTTACTGCGAACTTTACCCGTCACGCTGCTGATGCGGCGCTGACATCCGTGCGGGCTGTGCCCGCGCGCCATCAAGAATTGAACCCCACCCCGGCCGCGCGCCGTGGTGGGGTTTTTGTTGCCATGTGTCCGGGCAGCCTCCGCCCGGATGCCAAATTGGAAGGGACGAGAAATGTTCAATAAGATCCTGATCGCGAACCGGGGCGAGATTGCCTGCCGCGTCATGAAAACTGCCCGCAAGATGGGTATCAAGACCGTTGCGATCTATTCGGATGCAGACAAACAGGCGCTGCATGTGAAAATGGCGGATGAGGCGATCCACATCGGCCCGCCGCCTGCGAACCAGTCCTATATCGTCATCGACAAGGTGATGGATGCGATCCGCCAGTCGGGCGCCGAAGCGGTGCACCCCGGCTATGGCTTCCTGTCGGAAAACGCCAAATTCGCTGAGGCGCTGGAGGCCGAAGGCGTTGCCTTTGTCGGCCCGCCCAAAGGCGCGATTGAGGCGATGGGGGACAAGATCACCTCGAAAAAGATCGCTCAAGAGGCAGGCGTGTCCACTGTGCCCGGCTACATGGGTCTGATTGAGGACGCCGATGAGGCGGTGAAGATCTCTAACGAAATTGGCTATCCGGTGATGATCAAAGCCTCCGCAGGTGGTGGCGGCAAAGGCATGCGGATCGCTTGGAATGATGAAGAGGCCCGCGAAGGGTTCCAGTCGTCCAAAAACGAAGCGGCCAACAGCTTTGGCGATGACCGTATCTTCATTGAGAAATTCGTCACCCAACCGCGCCACATCGAAATTCAGGTGCTTTGCGATGCCCATGGCAACGGCATCTACCTGAACGAACGCGAATGCTCGATCCAGCGCCGGAACCAGAAGGTTGTCGAAGAGGCCCCGTCACCCTTCCTCGATGAAGCCACCCGGAAAGCCATGGGCGAACAGTCCGTCGCGCTGGCCAAGGCCGTGGGCTATGCCTCTGCCGGTACCGTGGAATTCATCGTCGACGGTGACAAGAACTTCTACTTCCTGGAAATGAACACCCGTCTGCAGGTGGAACACCCTGTGACCGAGCTGATCACCGGTGTGGATCTGGTCGAACAGATGATCCGCGTCGCCAATGGTGAGCCGCTCTCGATCACGCAGGACGACGTGCAGATCAACGGCTGGGCCATTGAGAACCGCGTTTACGCCGAAGATCCCTATCGCAACTTCCTGCCCTCCATCGGTCGCCTGACCCGCTACCGTCCGCCGGCCGAAATTGCCGCAGGTCCGATGCAGGACAATGGCAAATGGGCCGATGATGCCACCGTTGGCGAAGGCTTTGCCGTGCGCAACGACACCGGCGTCTTTGAGGGTGGTGAGATCTCGATGTATTATGACCCGATGATCGCCAAGCTTTGCACCTGGGCGCCAACCCGCGGTGAGGCGATTGAGGCCATGCGCAACGCGCTGGACGGGTTTGAGTTGGAAGGTATCGGCCACAACCTGCCCTTCGTCAGCGCGGTGATGGACCATCCGAAATTCATCAGCGGTGACATGACCACCGCCTTCATCGCCGAAGAATACCCCGAAGGTTTCGAAGGTGTGGACCTGCCGGAAGAGGCGCTGAAACGCATCGCTGCCGCCTGTGCCGCAATGCACCGTGTCGCCGAAATCCGCCGCACCCGTGTTTCGGGCCGGATGGACAACCACGAACGCCGCGTCGGCACCGATTGGGTCGTGACCCTGCAAGGCGTTGAGTTTGAGGTCGAAATCGACGCGGATCACGAAGGCTCCACCGTCAAGTTTGCTGATGGCAGCAGCCTGCGCGTGGCCTCGGACTGGACGCCGGGTGATCAACTGGCCGAACTGACCGTGGGCGGCGAAACCCTGGTGCTGAAGGTCGGCAAAATCTCGGGTGGGTTCCGTATTCGCAGCCGTGGCGCCGATCTGAAGGTCCATGTGCGCACCGCGCGTCAGGCCGAACTGGCCAAGCTGATGCCGGAAAAACTGCCGCCGGACACTTCGAAGATGCTGCTTTGCCCGATGCCGGGTCTGATCGTGAAGATCGATGTGGAAGTGGGCGACGAAGTGCAGGATGGTCAGGCGCTCTGCACCGTAGAGGCGATGAAGATGGAAAACATCCTGCGCGCCGAAAAGAAAGCCGTGGTCAAAAAGATCAACGCGGCCGCAGGCGACAGCCTGGCCGTGGATGATGTGATCATCGAGTTCGAGTGAGCCCACCCAACTTGCAGGGATAATTTTCGTGCAGCCAAAAATGTCATTTGCAACGGTCGTGTTTGGGGGCGAGGTGCCGCTCCTCGAACTTCAGGCGCGATCGCTTGCCAAGTTTCTTGATCCATCGCTGGTGGATCAGATCCTTGTGCTTGTGAATGATGCGTCTGACGTAAAGGTCAGCCGAAAACTGCGCGACATTCTCCCTGCTTATGGGCCTCTGGCGGATAAGGTCGTCATCAAAACAGGGGACGACCTTTTTGCAAAACCCGCTGTGGGCCACATCTCTGCCTGGTCGCTGGATGTGCTCAAATTGTACCTGCCATCGGTCTTGCAGTCTTGGCGCAACGCGGGATGGCGTGGGCTAAGCGGATGGCGGATGCAGCAGGCGTTCAAGCTGGCAGCCGGTGGTCTGACAGATAGCCCCTATCTGGTTATCCTTGATGCAAAAAACGTGTTCTTGCGGCCCATTGGGCCTCAGGACTTTGTGCATGATGACGGGCGGCCGCTTGCACGATTTGAGCAGTTGGGTGGCCTTTCGACCCCATGGATGAGCGCCTCCCTCAAAGCGGTCGGCTCAGAGTTGAGCGTGGCAGACATCACCAACCTCACCCAATTCATCACGCCCTTCAGCGTCAGAACAAGCCTTCTGCGCGAAACGGTCCAAACGATGGAGCGCACAGGCGGGCCAGTTCAACTGCAGTTTTTGCCGAAAAAGAACCACCCGACAGAATTCATGGCCCTCAACGCCTGCTGCTATGATGCGCGCGGCACGATTGAGGAAGATTTTGCGCCCGGTTTGGTCAATCAGGTCAGCCTGTTCCTGTCCATGTCGGACGATCAGATTGATGAACGCTTGGCGGACGCAAAACAAAGGGATGCTTTCTGTCTCAGCCTGCATTCCGCAGTGATCGGCCGGTTTTCACCTGAACAGATGCAGGGGTTTGCGGAAACCTTGGTGTCAAAGGGTATTGTCGGCGATGAGGGCGAGGCCAAGGCAGCGCTGGGCCGTGTTGCGCAGCTCAACAAAAAGCGCACCGCTTGGAGCCGCCGCCGCGCAGAGGCAAACAAGGCTGCGTTGTCCCGCAACGCCACCTCGGACAGTTCGATCAAGCTAGGAGGGGCTGAGTGATGCTCTACTCCTTGCCCAGCTGTTCCCGGATTTCCTGCTGCCGTGTCGGCCATTTGTCGATGGAGCGGGTGATTTCGCGCACCGTCCAGGGGGCAGGTTTGCGCAGTTTGACTTCACCGTCCTTGTCGATCAGCGCCAGCATGAAGCCGCGCGGGCGCAGCTTCTTGCGCAGGGCGGAACCGCTTTTGCGGTCGGTGTCGGTCATCACAACCACATCACGCAGCACCAGCTCTTCGATGTCGGATTCCAGAAATCGCATCTGTTCCACAAATCGTGGATCGGCGGCGGCATCGGCAAAGACGACAATGGGCCGTTTGACCCAGAGGAAGTCATCCAGCGTCACATCTGCGCTGTCCACGATGGGCAGGGCAGGGGCGGCAACCGTTACCGGCTCAGCTGCATCTGCAGGCGCAGTTTCGGCCACTGTGGCCTCTTGCGCCGCCAATGAGGTACCGCCCAGCACGGGCAGCGCCAAAAACGTAAGAATTCCAAACACTCGTCGCATCAAAACAAGGCCTCCTGTCGATCACGATATAGGCATCCTTGCCCCGATTGCGACCGTGAAATGCACAAATCTTGGTGTGTCGGCAGGGCCGCAGGCCATCC
This sequence comes from Thalassovita sp., assembly GCF_963691685.1. Classification (GTDB taxonomy): domain Bacteria; phylum Pseudomonadota; class Alphaproteobacteria; order Rhodobacterales; family Rhodobacteraceae; genus Thalassobius. Next base: position 3,407,675 of record NZ_OY829290.1, on the reverse strand, counting down.
CACCCCATTCCCGGACAAAGGGCGCCCCTCCCGGCGCAAAGAAGAGGACCAAAGCATGACCAACAGCAAAGACGATTGGCGCAAACTGGCCGAGAAAGAACTGCGCGGCCGCCCGCTTGACGATCTCAACTGGGACACGCTGGAAGGCATCAAGGTGCAGCCGCTCTATACGGCCGAGGACACCGAAGGTCTGCCGCATATGGGCGAACTGCCAGGCTTTGGCCCCTTCACCCGTGGCGTAAAGGCCACGATGTATGCCGGCCGTCCCTGGACCATCCGCCAATATGCCGGCTTCTCCACCGCTGAAGAATCCAACGCCTTTTACCGCAAGAACCTTGCGGCCGGTCAGCAGGGTGTTTCGGTCGCTTTCGATCTGGCCACCCACCGCGGCTATGACAGTGACCATGAACGAGTCGTGGGCGATGTCGGCAAAGCCGGTGTGGCGATTGACTCGGTCGAGGATATGAAAATCCTCTTTGACGGCATCCCGCTGGATAAGGTTTCGGTCTCGATGACCATGAACGGCGCGGTGATCCCGATCCTGGCAAACTTCATCGTGGCCGGTGAAGAGCAGGGCCATGACAAGAGCCTGTTGGCGGGCACCATTCAGAACGATATTCTGAAAGAGTTCATGGTGCGCAACACCTATATCTACCCGCCTGAGCCCTCGATGCGGATCATCTCGGACATCATCGAATACACCTCGAATGAGATGCCCAAGTTCAACTCGATCTCGATCTCCGGCTATCACATGCAGGAAGCGGGCGCGAACCTGGTGCAGGAACTGGCCTATACGCTGGCCGATGGCCGTGAATATGTCCGCGCCGCGATCAACGCAGGCATGGACGTGGATAAATTCGCCGGCCGCCTGTCGTTCTTCTTTGCCATCGGCATGAACTTCTTCATGGAGGCCGCCAAACTACGCGCGGCGCGGATGCTGTGGCACCGTATCATGACCGAGTTTGGCGCCCAGTCCGAACGCTCCAAGATGCTGCGCACCCACTGCCAGACCTCCGGCGTCAGCCTTCAGGAACAGGATCCTTATAACAACGTGATCCGTACTGCTTATGAGGCGATGTCAGCGGTTCTGGGCGGCACCCAGTCGTTGCACACCAACGCGCTGGACGAAGCCATCGCCCTGCCGACCGAGTTCTCGGCGCGGATTGCCCGGAACACCCAGATTATCCTGCAGGAAGAAACTGGCGTGACCAATGTGGTCGACCCGCTGGCGGGCTCTTACTACGTGGAAAGCCTGACCAATGAGCTGGCCGAGAAGGCCTGGGCCTTGATCGAAGAGGTTGAGGAAATGGGCGGCATGACCAAGGCTGTGGCCTCGGGCATGCCGAAACTGCGGATTGAGGAATCGGCGGCGAAACGTCAGGCGATGATCGACCGTGGCGAAGAGGTCATCGTCGGCGTGAACAAATACCGCCTGTCCGAAGAAGACCCGATCGACATTCTGGATGTGGACAACGTGGCGGTGCGCGAAAGCCAGATCGCCCGCCTGAACCAGATCCGTGAGACCCGCGATGAGGCGGCGTGCAGCGCTGCGCTGGAGGCTTTGACCAAAGGGGCCTCCGAAGGGGGCAACCTGCTGGCGCTGGCCGTCGAAGCCGCCCGCGCCCGTGCAACAGTAGGGGAAATCAGCATGGCCATGGAAAAAGAATTTGGCCGTCACCGCGCCGAGGTCAAAACCCTCGCCGGGGTCTACGGTGCCGCCTATGAAGGCGACGAAGGCTTCGCCGCCATTCAGAAATCCATCGAAGCCTTTGCCGAGGAAGAGGGCCGTCGCCCGCGCCTGTTGGTGGTCAAGATGGGCCAAGATGGCCACGACCGCGGCGCCAAAGTGATCGCCACTGCCTTTGCCGACATCGGTTTTGACGTGGACGTTGGCCCGCTGTTCCAGACCCCGGCTGAGGCCGCACAGGACGCAGTGGACAACGATGTGCATGTGGTTGGCATCTCGTCCCAGGCCGCCGGTCACAAGACACTTGCACCGCAGCTAATTGAGGCGCTGAAGGACAAAGACGCCGAAGACATCATCGTGATCTGCGGCGGGGTGATCCCGCAGCAGGATTATGAGTTCCTGCAAAACGCCGGTGTGAAGGCAATCTTCGGCCCCGGTACCAATATTCCTGAGGCGGCGGAGGACATCCTGAAGCTGATCCGCGAAGCCCGCGCCTGATGTGATCGCGTGCCGGCGACGGCAGGGCAGGGAGGGCTTTGCTCTTTCCGCCCTTCCTGCGGCGGACTGCCTTCACCCAGAGTACTTGCGGCAAGATGAATGCGCAGGAAACGGATCGTGCGCTCCAAAGAACACTCTAAGATCCCCGGCAGACCACCTGTCGGGGATTTTTTTCGTGAAGACCACATCTATGAACACTTCTATGACCACCTCCCAACCCACCGCAATGACCGCGCAGAGCTTTGTGTTGCTGCTGTGCCTTGCTGCCGTTTGGGGCGGCTCCTTCCTGTTTGCCGAACTTGCCCTGCGCGAGGTGCCGCCAATGACCATCACCCTGCATCGGGTGGTCTGGGCGGTGCCTGCGCTGTTGCTGGCGTTGCGCTTGGGGGGACTGGCGCTGCCCCGGTCCGCGCGTTTCTGGGGTGGCGCCTTGGGAATGGGGCTGTTGAACAACGCGATCCCATTTTCGCTGATCTTCTGGGGGCAACAGCAGATTGAGGCCGGGCTGGCCTCAATCCTGAACGGCACCACAGCAATGTTCGGCGCGGTGGTGGCCGGGCTGTTGCTGCCGGATGAGCCTTTGACGCCAAACAAACTGGCAGGCGCTGTGCTGGGCCTTTTGGGCGTGGCGGTCATCATGGGGCCAGAGGCGTTGGGCGGTTTTGATCCGGCCAATCTGGCGCAGCTGGCGGTGCTGGGGGCGGCCCTGTCTTATGCGCTGGCCAGTGTCTGGGGCAAACGTCTGCTGGGCGGCCATCCGCCTTTGGTAAATGCCACCGGCATGCTAATCGGCGCGGCTGTCTTGATGTTGCCTGTGGTGCTGCTGGTCGAAGGCCCACCCCGGTTTGATCTTTCCGCGGGTACCTTTGGGGCGCTCGCCGGGCTGGCGCTCCTGTCGACGTCTTTGGCCTATGCCCTCTACTTTGCAATCCTGCGTCGGGCCGGGGCGGCCAATCTGATGCTGGTCACCCTGTTGATCCCGCCCTTTGCCATTGCGCTGGGCGCTCTGGTCCTGGGAGAACGGATCGGCGCGGCCGAGGGGGTAGGCTTTGCGGTGATCGCTCTGGGCTTTGTGGTGACAGACGGACGTCTGTTGTCACGGTGTCGCCGCGTAAGTCAAAAGCGCGGCGCGGGCTCGTAAGCGCAACGCCCCCTTTCAATGTTCCCCAAATACTCCCGCCGGAGGCGGCGCAGCGATAGCCACAAAAAAGGCGCCCGAAACAGGGGCGCCTTTTTGCAGTCTTTCAGTGTGAAGAAATCACGCCGCTTCGGTCTGCGGCTCTTCTTTCTCGCGTCCCGCCAGCAGCAGCGCACCGGCGCCCAACAGGGCCGAGATGGCTGAACCTGACAGCACGCCAAGGCGCACCTGGTTCATCATCGCCGCATCCGAGAAGCTGAGCGAGCCGATGAACAGTGACATGGTAAAGCCGATGCCGGCCAGACAGGCGACGCCGTAGATATGCATCCAGTTGGCGCCATGCGGCATGCGTGACATGCCGGATTTGACCATCACATAGGTGATGCCAAAGACACCCAGCTGCTTGCCCGCGATCAGACCCAGGGCGATGCCCAGTGGCAGCGGCGCAAAGAGATCGGCAAAGGTCATGCCCTGCAGCACCACACCGGCGTTTGCAAAGGCAAAGATCGGGATGATCAGGTAGAGCACATAGGGCGTCAGGCCGTGTTCCAGCGAATGCAGCGGGCTCTTGCCCCATTTGTCGGTCAGCGGGATGCAGAATGCGGTGACAACACCGGCCAGCGTCGCGTGGACTCCTGATTTCAGCACGAAGAACCACATCACCACACCCAGCATCAGCGCCGGGGCCACGCGGTGCGCACCTTTCAGGTTCAGCCAGATCAGCCCGCCCAGCGGCAGCAGTGCCAGATAGAGGTAATCCACCTTCAGTTCCGCCGTGTAGAACAGCGCGATGATCACGATGGCGCCAAGGTCATCAAGGATGGCCAGCGTAAGCAGGAACACCTTCAGCGATGCGGGCGCCCGGGTGCCCATCAGGGCCAGGATCCCCAGCGCAAAGGCAATGTCGGTTGCGGCGGGAATGGCCCAGCCGGAAATCGAAGGCAGCCCCCAGTTGAAGAAGACAAAGATCAGCGCCGGTACGATCATACCGCCCACAGCCGCCATGCCCGGCAGCACCACATCGGCGGGGTTCTTCAGTTTGCCTTCCATCATCTCGCGCTTCAGCTCAAGACCGATGAGGAAGAAGAAGATCGCCATCAAACCGTCGTTGATCCACAGGATCAGCGGCTTCTTCAGCCCTTCGCCGTCCAGTGTGACCGCCAGATAGCTGCCCAGCACGCTTTCATAGGTTCCAGACAGGGCCGAGTTTGCGACGACCAGCGCGGCCACCGCAGAGAGCATCAAGAGGATGCCACCCGAGGCCTCATGCCTGAAAAATTTGTCGATTGCGCGAAGCAGCATTGCGTTTCCTTTACTCTGTATCCAAGTTTCCTGCCGAGATGGGTTGAATATTGCTTGGTGCAATACCAACGACTGGGGAGAAAAACTGTTTAATGCTGGTTCTAGACCATATTGCTGTTGCGGCAAACACACTTGATGAGGGTCGCGCCTTTGTGGCGCAGCGTCTTGGGATTGAAATGGGCCCCGGAGGGCAGCATGCGCGCTTTGGTACCCACAACCTGCTGATCGGATTGGAAGACGGGCTTTATATGGAAGTCATTGCAATTGACCCTGAGGCACCCCCGCCCCCGGATGCCCGTTGGTTTGATCTGGATGGCTTTGCCGGTGCGCCCTGTCTGCACAATTGGATCTGCCGGTCTGAGGATATTGAGGCCGCGCTGGCCCAGATGCCCGAAGGGGCCGGACGGGTTGTGGATCTGGCGCGGGGCGATCTGCGCTGGAAGATGGCGGTGCCGCAGGAGGGCAAGCTTCCCTATGATGAGATCTGTCCAGCGCTGATGCAGTGGCAGGGGGATCACCCGGCCGCCAAACTGCCGCAAAGCGGCGCGCGCCTGAAAAGGTTGGAGCTGACCCATCCGGACGCAGAGACGCTGGCGGCGAAATTGGCGCCATTGCTGCAGGATCCGCGGGTTGTTCTGAAAACCGGCGAAGCTCCTTCGATGCGTGCCTGTTTTGAGGTTGAGGGCCAGGAGCGGTGGCTGTGACCCCCGAGATCCGGCCAGCCAAGGCCGCAGATGCGGCGGCGATTGCGGCGATCTGGAACAAGATCATCGTTGAAACCACGGTGACCTTCACCACGATTGAAAAGACCCCCGAGGCTGTGGCCGAAGATATTGCCGCACGTCAGGCGGCGGGGCAGGGCTATCTGGTGGCCAGTGACGGGGTGCAGCTTCTTGGGCTGGCCTGTTACGGGCCGTTTCGCGGCGGGCCGGGCTACCGTTTTGCGATGGAACATACGATCTACCTCAGCGAGGCGGCCAAGGGCCAAGGGCTGGGGCGGCAGCTGATGACCGCGCTGGAAGATCACGCGCGCGCCGCTGGCCACAGCTGCCTGATCGGGGCGGTCAGTGGGGAAAACACCGCCGCGCAGGCCTTTCACAGCCGCATGGGCTACGCCGAGGTCGGCAGATTACCGCGCGTTGGGCATAAATTCGGCCGTTTCCTCGATATGGTCTTGATGCAGAAGCTGCTTTAGGTCTTTCTAACGCGCAACTTATACCGCCCCCCCAAACCCACCGCAGCTATTTGGCGGTGGGATCTGCAATATTTCTCAAGACATTCTGAACCCTGAGACCCACCTTACACCCTGACAGCCGCAGCCCGGCAGGATAGACTGACCCCATGTCCATTTGGAAACGCATAGGCGAGGCGCTGAGCGCCCTGACCAGCGGTGAGCCGCTGAGCGAGATCTTTGACCGGCTGCGCACGCCGCCGGAACGCTCGGTCGCGTTCACGATTGCGGTGATCGCGCTCTCGGCCAAGATGGCCAAGGCGGATGGTCTGGTGACCCGGGATGAGGTCACCGCGATGCGTGAGGTGTTCCAGATCGCGCAGGAAGATGAGGCCGGTGCCGCCCGTGTCTTTAACCTAGCGCGGCGCGATGTGGCTGGCTTTGAGGATTACGCGCTGAAGATCCGGCGGATGTTTGACAGTTCAGACACCTGCCTGTGCGATCTGATGGAGGGGCTGTTCCACATTGCGATGGCGGATGGCACCTACCACCCGGCGGAGGATGACTTCCTGCATCAGGTGGCCGATATCTTTGGCATTGCTGATCATGACTTCCGCGCGCTGCGGGCCCGTTTTGTGCCGGATGCCGCGCCGGATCCCTACACTGTGCTGGGTGTGGCGCCGGAAACGCCGATGTCTGACATTCGCAAGGCCTGGAAACGTCTGGTGCGCGATACCCATCCCGATGCGATGATGGCGCGCGGCGTCCCGCAGGAGATGATCCGCATGGCCGAAAAGCGGATGATTGACCTCAACCGCGCCTGGGAAGAAATCACCGCACTGAAGGGGCCAGAGGCCGCCTGATGCGGATCGCCACCTACAACGTTGAATGGTTCAACAGCCTCTTTGATGATGCGGGCACCCTGCTGGAGGATGGTGGCTGGTCGTCCCGGCGTGATGTTACCCGGGCGCAGCAGCTGACCGCCCTGGGCATTGTCTTTACCGCGATGGATGCCGATGCCGTGATGGTGATTGAGGCACCGGATCAGAACTCCCGCCGCCAGACCGTGCCGGCGCTGGAGGCGTTTGCCGAGATGTTTGGCCTGCGCGCGCGCAAGGCGGTGATTGGCTTTGCCAATGACACCCAGCAGGAAATTGCACTGCTTTATGACCCGGATGTGCTGCAGGCCCGTCATGACCCGCAGGGCGATGAAACCGGCAAGAAGGGCAGTCAGGGCGCGCCGCGGTTTGATGGGGTGTTCCGCATTGATCTGGATGTGGATGCGACTGAGGATCTGGTGCGGTTTTCCAAACCTCCGCTGGAGTTGGCGCTGGAAACCGCCGCTGGTTTTCAGTTCCGCATGATCGGGGCGCATCTGAAATCGAAGGCCCCCCATGGCGCGCGGGGGCGGGATGCGGTGATGCGGGCCTCCATCGCCAATCGGCGCAAACAGCTGGCGCAGGCCATCTGGCTGCGGCAACGGGTGGAAACCCATCTGGCGGCGGGTACCCCACTGATGGTGCTGGGCGATCTGAACGATGGTCCCGGCCTGGATGAATACGAAGATCTGTTTGGACGGTCCTCGGTTGAGATTGTGCTGGGTCAGCAGGCCAGCCCGGCGGGCGGTGCGGTGCAAACGCCACCGGCCATGCGGCTCTACGATCCCCATGCCACAGCGGCCCTGCGCAATCGCTGGGCGCAATCCACCACCTCACGGTTTTATATTGCCGAGGAAAAGCGGTATCTGCAGGCCCTTCTGGACTACATCATGATTTCGCCTGATCTGCGGGGCCGGTCGCCGGAGTGGCGGATCTGGCACCCGTTTGAGGATCAGGCCTGTTTCGGGCGCCCTGAACTGCGTGAGGCGCTGCTGACCGCCAGTGACCATTTCCCGGTGGTGCTGGACATCGACCTGCCGTGACCCGGCAGCGCCGCCCGTTTGCGCTGCCCGGATGCGCGCAACCGGGATGAGCGAAAATAGGCGCGAATTCGGTGAGGCGAATACACCAGCCTCGGAACCGCCCCTCAGACGCGCTATACTGGCGCCATGAGACATCTGCTGATCCTCCCCGTGTTCTGCGCTGCATTCGTCGCGCCCTTTGCAACCCCGCTTGCCGCGCAAGAGGCCGAGGCGGAGGAAGAAGGGTTTTCCCTGATGGAGGAGGGGGCCAAGCTGTTCCTCAAAGGCATCATTCAGGAGATGGAGCCCGCCATTGATGAGCTGAACGACCTCACCGCCGAAATGGAACCTGCGCTGCGGGCCTTGGTGGATGAAATGGGCCCGGCCTTCATGGAGCTGTTGGACAAGGTTGATGACATCACCATGTATCACGCCCCTGAGGTGCTGCCGAACGGTGATATCATCCTGCGCCGCAAACAACCTGATGAGGTTGAGCCCCCTGCGGGGGAAGCCAATAATGAAAACGGCGCAATCGATCTGTGATCGCGGATCTGATCAGCCTTTGATCTTGACCGTGACCTCAACATCCAGCGATCGCGCCAGCGAATTCAGCCTGGATTGCGCCACTTCACCAAACAGCGGTTCCGCATCTCGGCTGAGGATCAACTCCAGCTGCTTTTTCTTTGGAAACAGACGGAATTCACCGATTTTCTGATCCGCTTTCGGCCACAGCATAGCGCCCAGACGCATGGCTTTGCCCAGCACCTCGGCCTCTTTGATGGCCTTTTCATCCAGAATGTCGAAGATCCCGGGGAAGCGACTGTCTGAGCGGCTGTTCTTGTAGCGGTTCATCAGCGCCAGCCCCAGAAACACCCGTTCGGAATGGCGCAAGCCACCAAGGTTGGCGCGGGTCACATTGTCAAAACAGACCTCCGCCCGGTAATCGGGATGGGCGCGCCAGCTGACATCATGCAGCAGACAGGCGGCTTTGATCAGCCGTTTGCGTTCCCATTTGGCGGATTTGAACAGCGGGGAGACAAAGTCATAAAGCGTTTTGCCAAAGCCAGGCAGGCGGGCATCTTTGGCTTCGGAGAACCGCGCCGCTTCGATCAATGGATCGCGTTGGCGCAGCTGATCGGGCATCTGTTCATACAGCAGACCCTCACGGATCCCGTAGGAGGAAATGGCGATGTCATGCGGCTTGAAGGTGCGGATCAGCCGTTTCAGCACCTCGCAGGCGATCGGGACAAGGATCATCCGCGCCTCAGAGATGCCGCAGGTTTTGCGCAGGGTGTCGATGCCCTGTTCTTCGACATAGGCGATGGTGTCGCGCACCGATTTTGCCGTCATCCGATATTCATGAAGCACATGCAGCGGATAGCCCCTGCGCACCATGTCGATCTTGGCAATCGCCCGCCAGGATCCGCCGACCAGAAACAGGCGGTTCGGCTGCGGGCCCATCTGTTGTGCCAGATCTTCCATGACTGCGGCGATATGGGCTTTGCGGCCCTTTTTGCCGCCTTTGATGTCGCGCAGTTTCAGCGGCCCCAGCGAGGAGGTGACGCGCTTGCCAACCTGACCATCGTTGATCTCGGCCAGTTCCAGCGAGGAGCCACCGATGTCACAGATCAGCCCGTAGGCCCCCGGCCAGCCCAGGAGAACCCCCTGAGCGGAGAGCCGCGCCTCTTCCTGGCCATCGATGACATGGACCTTGATGCCGGTTTCACGCTCAACCTCGGCCACAAAATCCGGGCCGTCCGTTGCATCGCGCACCGCCGCAGTGGCCACCGCCGTCATGGTCGGGGCATCCATGCCCACGGCCAGTTTCTGAAACCGCCGCATGGCCGAAAGCGCCCGTGCGCGGCCTTCCGGGTTCAGCTTGCCGGTTTCGGCCAGTCCTGCCCCAAGCGCACACATGATTTTTTCGTTGAAGAAATAGGCGGGTGAACGTGCCGCGCCGTCAAACACCACCATCCGGACCGAGTTTGAGCCGACATCAATCACCCCAACCCGGCTGAGCGCGCGCGAAGCCGGATCGTTGAACAAAGGCCGCCCAAAAGGACCCCAATCATCTGTGGTGTCGCCCTTATCAGGCAGAGGCTGAGCCACATGGCCGGTGGAATCGTCCATGGCGATGTTCCTTCTATACCAACACCTTGATGCCTTGACCCGGCGGCCGGGTCAATCATCCGTATGGGTCAGTTTCGGTACATCTTTTGCGCCTGCAGATCCGCGACCCGACAGCGAGGGATTTTCCATGAAGAAGCGGTGGCAGTTAAAGTTGAAGCCGCCTTCAACACGCTCGGCACGGGTGAATTTCCCGTCGGGTGCCATGACCCAGCTTTGTGCCACATCCGCCAGATTTGCCGCCATCACCTGGCTGACGATCTGGGCCTTTACGGTGGGGTTGGTGATTTCCACCAGCGTTTCCACCCGGCGGTTCAGGTTGCGGCCCATCCAATCGGCTGAGGACATATAGACCTTGGCCTTTTTCGCGGGCAGGCCGTGGCCATTGCCGAAACAGGCGATGCGGGAATGTTCAAGGAACCGCCCGACAACCGATTTCACCCGGATGTTTTCGCTCAGGCCTTTGATGCCGGGGCGCAGCCCGCAGATGCCGCGGATCACAAGGCTGATTTTCACACCCGCCTGGCTGGCCTTGTAGAGGCCATCGATGATCTCAGGATCGATGAGCGAGTTCATCTTGGCCCAAATCTCGGCCGGACGGCCAGCGCGGGCATGTTCGGCTTCTTTTTCAAAGCTTTCCAGCAGGCGCTGTTTCAGGCCAATGGGGGAAATCGCCAGATTTTCCAGCCCTTCAGGTTCGACATAGCCGGAAAGGTAGTTGAACACTTTGGTGGCGTCGCGGCCCAGCTTGTCATCGCAGGTGAACAGGCTGAGGTCGGTGTAGATCCGGGCGGTGATCGGGTGATAGTTGCCGGTGCCGTAATGGGTGTAGGTGACCAGCCGGTCACCTTCGCGGCGCACCACGGTGGAGATTTTGGCGTGGGTTTTCAGATCGACAAACCCATAAACCACATGGGCGCCAGACCGTTCCAGCCGGCGTGACTGACGGATGTTGGCAGCCTCATCAAACCGCGCTTTCAACTCCACCAATGCGGTGACGGATTTACCATCCTCTGCTGCTTCGCACAGGGCTTCGACGATGGGGGATTTCTTGGAGGTCCGGTAAAGCGTCTGTTTGATCGCCACCACATTCGGGTCAGCGGCGGCCTGCTTCAGGAAACGCACCACCATGTCGAAGGTTTCATAGGGGTGGTGCAGCAGCATGTCTTTCTGCTTGATCGCGGCAAACATATCGCCGTCAAAGTCTTGCACCCGTTCCGGCACCCGCGGGGTGAAGCTGGGCCACAGCAGATCGGGCCGCTCATCCGAGACCAGCTCCTTCACGTCGGCGATGCCGATCATGCCGTCCACTTCGACGATTTCATCCGCGTCAACGTGCAGTTCTTCGGTGATCACCGATTTCAGCATTTCTGGCGCCCCGGAGGAGATTTTCATCCGCACCACTTCGCCACGGCGGCGGCGTTTCAGCGCCACCTCAAATTCGCGCACCAGATCTTCGGCTTCTTCTTCGACCTCGAGGTCGCTGTCACGCAGCACCCGGAAGGTGCAATGGCCCTTCATGTGATAGCCGGGGAACAGCTTGTCGGTGAACAGCAGCAGCATCTCTTCCAGCGGCAGGAAGCGCAGGGTGCCGCCACTGGCGGGCAGTTGCACAAAACGGCTGATCTGTGCCGGGATCGGCAGAAGGGTGATCAATTGCCGTTTGCCGGGGCGACGTTCCAGCTGCAGCGCCAGCGAAAAGCCGGTGTTGGGGATGAAGGGGAAAGGGTGCGCCGGGTCCACCGCCAGCGGTGACAAGACCGGAAACACCTGATTGAGGAAGACATCCTCAAGATAGGCCATATCCGCATCCTCGACCCCGGTGCGGTCCAGAATATGGATGTTTTCTGCCGCCAGCTGGTTGCGCAGATCATCAAAGATCCGCTGCTGGCTCATCATCAGATTGCGCGCGTCTTCGTTGATCAGCACCAGTTGCTCAGACGGGCTCAGCCCATCGGCGGCCGGGGTCTGGTGACCTTCGCGCTTCAGCTCACGCAGGCCGGCGACGCGGACGGTGTAAAACTCATCCAGGTTGGTGGCCGATATGGAGAGAAACCGCACCCGCTCCAACAGCGGCACCTTGGGGTTTTCCGCCTCTTCCAGCACGCGCCAGTTAAAGCCCAGCCAGCTGAGTTCGCGGTTATAGAACCGGGCGGCCCCGGTTTGGTCGAGATCGGGAAGGTCGATCGGCTCCGGGAAGGGAGCGTTCAAAAAATCTGCGTGTGACATGAGGCGCTTATGCTCAAAGCATGTGAAACTATGGTGACGAGAGTGCCGCCCTTAGCCGGGATTGTCCAGCAGATCGGGCAATTCGCTTTGGCCCAGCACCTCCGCCGCCAGTTTGCGCGTCACCGGACGTTTGCGGGCCAAGGCTTCGCGGTCAATGGCAGCCACCAGATCACGGGCGGCATCAAAGCTGCGGTCCATCCGCGCCACCAGATAGGAAATCACATCCGGGCTGGGCATCAGCTGACGGTCGGCAAAGAGTTTGGCCACCACGGCCGACAGCAGCTGATCATCGGGCTGCTCCAGATTGACCGATTGGGTGCCCTGCATCCGGCTCATCAGATCCGGTAGGCTGAGCCCCCACAGATGCGCCGGCCGATCCGCGGTGATCAGCAGGGGGAAGCCTTCGGCCAGCACCAGATTGTGCAGGTGAAACAGTGCTTCTTCCAACGGGCGCAGGCCAGCAATGTCCTGCACATCCTCAACCACCACAGGGCCCATCGCCACGGCGGGGATTTCCACATCGCCCAGATCCGTGGCCTTCAGGATCAACGCACCAGAGGTCACCGCCCACACATGGGCCAGATGGGTTTTGCCGGATCCTTTCGGGCCGATCAGCGCCAGTTTGCGCCCGGACCAGTCGCGCCAGTTTTCCAACAGGACAACCGCCATCGCATTGGCCGGAGAGACAAAAAAGTCTTCCCGTCCCAGCGCGGGACGCACTGGTAGATCAAAGCTTAATTGGCGGTGGTTCACTCGTCGCGCTTTCCGGCGTGGCCTTGGTAGAGTCGGCCGCCTTTGTAATTGTCCATGCCAAAGCGGGCAACCACACCGATGGAGGCCGCCACCGGCACCGCCACCAGCATGCCGACAAATCCAAAGAGCGAGCCAAAGACCGACAGCGCAAAGATCAGCCAGACAGGGTGCAGCCCAACCGAGCTGCCGACCATCTTGGGCGTCAGCACATTGCCCTCAATCACCTGACCCAACACAAAGATGCCTGCGACCAGACCGATTGACAGCCAATCGCCCCAGAACTGAAACAGTGCCAGACCAATGGCCAGCACACCGCCGAACAGTGCCCCGATATAGGGGATGAAGGTCAGTGCCCCGGCGACAAAGCCAACCACCAGGCCAAATTGTAGCCCCACCAGCATCAGCGCCACCGCATAATAGGTGCCCAGCACCAGACAGACCGTGCCCATGCCGCGAATGAAAGAGGCCAGCGTGCCATCGATCTGTTTGGCCAGCTGACGGATCACTGGCGCATGATCGCGCGGCAGCATATCATCCACCTTGGCCACCATCCGGTCCCAGTCCAGCAGCAGATAAAAGGCCACCACAGGCACGATCACGAAGAGCATCACAACGTTGATGATCGACAAGGCTGAGGAGAAGACCGCGTTCAGCAGCTCACCGCCTTTGGATTCGATGGTCTGGCCGATCTGCTGCAGCGATTGGTTCAGGGTGGAGGTTTCATCCAGGATCTGCGGGAAGCGCTGGATCAAGAAGGCCCAGAGATCCTCAAAGGCCTGCGGCATCACCTGCAACAGCGCCGCCGACTGGTTGATCAGCGAGGGCACCACCAAGAGCACGAGCATAACAAAGGTCAATACAGCCACGATGGTAATGATTGCAGTGGCAAAGACCCGGGAAAATCCCCACGCCTCCAGCCGGTCGGCGACCGGATCCAGGAAATAGGCAATTGCGCCGCCCAGAACAAAGGGCAGGATCACATCGCCCAGATACCACAGCGCTAGGGACGATGCCGCCAAGGCCACACCCCAATACCCTACCTGTTCCTTCGCTGACAAAGCCATCTGCGCCCCCTGTTTTTGCTTAGCCTCCTATGTCGTCGGTTCTGCGCGACAGATCAAGGGGCAGGGCAGGGGCATGCCCTGTTTCGGCGGCTTCTAACCGGTTGCCGTGGAGCGTTTTACCGGCAGGCGGGACCGCCTCCGGGCCGCCGCTTGGCCGCGCGGGCATGGGACTGGGGAAAAAGACCGGCGGCCTTGGGGCCACCTTGCCCCTTGTCTGCCTTGCGCCCCTCTTCTAAACCCGTCTCTAACCAAGTTTTACCAATCCCAAGGGGTCATCCATGCGTCTGTCGCGCTATTTCCTGCCCGTACTGAAAGAAAACCCGTCCGAGGCGCAGATTGTCAGCCACCGTCTGATGCTGCGCGCCGGCATGATCAAACAGCAATCTGCCGGGATTTATTCCTGGCTGCCGCTGGGCTTCAAGGTGCTGCGCAAGATCGAAAACATCGTGCATCAGGAACAGATCCGCGCCGGTCACATCCCGATGCAGATGCCGACCCTGCAGTCCGCCGATCTGTGGCGTGAGTCGGGCCGTTATGACGGTTATGGCGAAGAAATGCTGCGGATGCAGGACCGTCATGGCCGTGACATGCTGTTTTCACCCACCGCAGAAGAACTGTTCACCGATGTGTTCCGCGCCCATGTGAACAGCTACAAAGACCTGCCACTGACACTGTATCAGATCCAGTGGAAATTCCGCGATGAGATCCGTCCGCGTTTCGGCGTGATGCGGGGCCGTGAGTTCTACATGAAAGACGGCTACAACTTCGACCTCACCAAAGAGGACGCGCTGCACGCCTATAACCGCCACCTCGTCAGCTACCTGCGCACCTATGAGCGTATGGGCCTGCAGGCGATCCCGATGCGCGCCGATTCCGGCCCAATCGGCGGTGATGACACGCATGAATTCCTGGTGCTGGCCGAAACCGGCGAGTCCGAGGTCTTCTATGACCGCGAAATCACCGATCTGACCTTTGGTGAGCGTGAGATCGACTATAACAGCGTCGAACAGTGTCAGGCCGTGCTGGAAGAGTTCACCTCGCGCTATGCCCGCACCGATGAAACCCATGATGAGGCGCTCTTCAACGAGGTGCCTGAGGAACGCCGTTGCGTCGCCCGCGGCATTGAGGTTGGCCAGATCTTCTACTTCGGCACAAAATACTCCGCGGCCCTTGGCGCCACCGTCCAAGGCCCTGATGGCAAGCCGACTGAGGTCCACATGGGCAGCCACGGCATCGGCGTTTCTCGTCTGCTGGGCGCGATCATCGAGGCCAGCCATGATGACAACGGCATCATCTGGCCCGAAGGTGTCACCCCGTTCCACGTTGGCATCGTGAACCTGAAACAGGGCGATGAGGAGGCCGATGCCGCCTGTGAGGCGCTCTACAACAGCTTCACCGCTGTTGGGCTGGAGCCGCTTTATGATGACCGCAAGGAACGCGCCGGTGGCAAGTTCGCCACCATGGATCTGATCGGCCTGCCCTGGCGCATCACCGTGGGCCCGCGTGGTCTGAAAAACGGTGTGGTCGAACTGACCTGCCGCCGCACCGGCGAAAGCGAAGAGATGACGCCGGAACAGGCCGTTCAGAAAATCATCGAGATCTACGCCCCCCACCGCGTCAACGTCTTCTGATCGCCCCCTGCAAGTTAGACCATCCAGGCCACCCCTCGGGGTGGCCTTTTTCGTTGCTGCCCCCCGCTCTTTCAATGTTCCCCAAATACTCACTGCGCGGCCGCAGACACAGCGAGCGACGCTTTCGATTTGGCGGCGGGCACAATCGGTGCATTATACCGCTTCAGACCGGAGGGAGGCCGCGATGAAGTTCTTGCGTACAGAAGACAACCGTTTTGAAGGGCTGCAGGATTATGATTTTGCGCCGCAGTACCTGACCGTTGGTCAGGGGGCTGCGGCGCTGCGGATGCATTATGTTGATGAAGGCCCGCGGCAGGCGGCCCCGGTTCTGATGCTGCATGGGGAGCCGACCTGGTCCTACCTTTACCGGCACATGATCCCGCTCTTCTCCGCCGCCGGGCATCGGGCCGTGGCGCCTGATCTGATTGGGTTTGGCCGTTCTGACAAACCGACGCAGCGCAGCGATTATAGTTATCAATCCCATGTCGACTGGCTGGCCGATTGGCTGGTGCAGATGGATCTGCAGGGGATCACATTGATCTGTCAGGACTGGGGCGGTCTGCTGGGGCTCAGGCTGCTGGCGATGATGCCGGATCGTTTTGCCCGGCTGGTGGTGGCCAATACGGCCCTGCCAACCGGGGATCAGCCGATGAGTGAGGCGTTCAAAAGCTGGCGCGCCTATTCGCAGGCCGCAGATCCGTTCAATGCGGGCCGGATCGTCTATGGTGGCACCATCAGCAAACTGACCGAGGCAGAGGTCGCCGCTTATAACGCACCCTTTCCTGATGAATCCTATCTGGCCGGCGCGCGGCAGTTTCCCATGTTGGTGCCGGACAACCCCGAGGATCCCGCCGCCCAGCCCAACCGCGATGCCTGGCAGGTGCTGAAAGGGTTGGATCTGCCGGTGCTGACCGCCTTTGGCGCTGAGGATAAGGTGATGGCAGGGATCGATGGGGTGTTTCAGAAACTGATGCCGGGCGCGGCGGGGCAGCCGCATGTCCTGTTCCCTAATGCGGGGCATTTCCTGCAAGAGGATGTCGGCCCGGAACTGGCGCGCAAAACGCTGGCGTTCATCGCAGATACCTGAGCGCGCGACAGCGTTACATCAACAGTTCTTCGACCAGCTGCGAAAATAGCTGGGATTTGCCGCTGACCCCGGCCTTGCGATAGATCGCGGTGGATTGCGCCTTGACCGTGCCCTGTTTGGTTTCCCTCAGCGCAGCAATCTCACTGGTCGACATGCCTTTCAGCATCAGCCAGGTGACGTCCCGCTCAGCCTCGGTCAGTTCAATCCGGGCAAAGAACTCCTCGACGGCATCGGTAAACTCCCCAGCGGTAAGACGGTGGGCGTGATCGGCGCGCGCCTTGGCGGCCTGGGCGGAGAGGCTGAGGCGCAGGCTGGTGAAGGCGCCCAGGATCAGCCCGGCACAGGCCCCCAGTTCAACCAGTTCCCGGGTCTGCCACCGCAGCGGCAGCGAGGGCAGATCAAAGATCGAGGCCAGGATTTCCCAGGTGAAATAGCCACCGCAAAGGCACTGCAACAGCACCAGCCCCAAGCCCAGACCCGTGCCCAAACTTGAGCCGAGTTGTGGGCGCAGCGCTGCCAAACTGGCGTTCTTCTTGTTCATGATCCCCATCTTGCGGTGCTCAACGATTTGGTCGATCACCGCCACCTTTGTCTCTGTCCGGTCGCTCTGGGCGGTCCGGCCGATCTGGACGGTCGGGGGGCTCAGGGCGATCCGGGGCAGGATCAGCAGGTTGGGCACCAGGTCCCGGTGTGGGGATTTGACCGGGACCTGGCAGCGGTAGAACGGTGGGTGCAGAAGGGACTTTCCCTGCGTTTTCCTTGGCGTTTGCATCCAACGCAAACACCCGATCACGCAAAACCTCGTCAGACTTTCGATGGATGACAACTTCACGCAAGTTCTCGCCATTCTCGGCCGTGATCAGAATACGGCCCAGCCAGGTGCGTTTGACCTCGACGATCACATAGCCATCCGCCTCGATCCGAGACACGATCGCGGCGTCGACCCTTTCTTCGGCCTGTAGGACGACAGGCCAGGACAGAAGAAAGCCCAGAAGGGGAGCGTAAAGAGGTCGCATCATATCAGCCTTTAGCTTCTACACATTTCGCCTACCGCGTTGGGGAAGGGGATGTCAAATCCCCTAAACCGTAACGATATGGGCGGGGGGGATCACTCGGTGGCGGCACCCCCCTCAGATGCGCCGCCCGCACCCGAACGATCCCCGCCACCTTTGCCGGGGCCGTTGCCCCGTGCTGCGCCCGGGCCTTTGCCAGCCCGTTTGCCGTGACCCGCGCCTTGACCGGACCCATCGCCCGAGGGCGCACCGGCCAGATCTAGCGCGGCGACTGCGTCCCGCAGGGCCTGGCGCTGTTCATCTGTAAGGGCGGATTTGTCGATTTCGGCCAATTTGGTGGTTTCACCGGTCAGGGGATCTGTCACCTCAACCGCGCTCATCAGCTCACGTTTGACATCGCGCCGGGTCACGCCCTGGGTGCGGGCCTCTTCCAGGATATCGGCCAGTTCTTCATCACTGAGCGCGGCAATGTCGATTTCCTCCAACGCCACCAGAATGCCGGTGTCAGGATCGGTCACGGTGACATCGTCCAGCAGCGCCGATTTGATGGCGCCTTTGGCGTCTTTGCGGCTGTAGCCGAGATCCTGCAGCTCTTTGCTGATCGCATGGATTTGCGCGCGGCTCAGGGCGGCCAGATCCACCTCTGTCAGGGCGACGGTGTCCCCGCTGATCGGGTCGGTGACCTGTGGCACCTCCTGCGCCGCGAGGGGCAGCGCGCAGACGGCGCTGGTCAGTAGGGCGGAGAAGCCGGCCCGGATCCAATAGGTATATGTCATTCGCGTTGCCTTTCGTTTTCACTGGTCGTTTCTGCGTGTGGCGGTGGCTTGACGCTGGACCCTGATGGCCGCGAAACGGCGGCGGCCTCTATTGGTCAAAAGCTTGTTTTTGCGCGCATAAACCAAAGTCATACGGCGTGTTTGCAGGGGATTTCGCGGCTTTGGCCGCTAATGACTGTAGATAGGCGGTATACTTGGCCCGCCCTCCGCGCCTAGGCTGGGGCCAGCGTGACAGGGCGCATCATTGGGCAGGAGCAGCAGATGATCGTGAGAACACTAACCCTAATCGCAGGGCTGTCCGGGGCGGCGGTCACGGCGCAGTTCCCTGAGTTTTCGCAGCAATATGCCCAGCGTCTGGGCGGTGCGGTGGATGAGTTGACAGCGGTGGTGGCGGATTTTGATGCCTCGGCCCAGGCTTCGGGCCTCACCCGGCAGGAGGCATTGGCGCAGATGCAGGGAAGTGACTTCCTGACCCGCCGTCGCGCCGATATGGAAACTACGCTGCAACGCCATGAGCGGCTGAGCGCAGCCATGGCGGCCTTGCAGGATGCCGGACCCTTCACCCGCGCCTATGAGCTGCGCCACTTCTCAGACGCTGAGATCGCGCGCCGCACGTATGATGCCTATAAACCGGCGCTGCCACTGACCTTTGAGGGGGCCGCCTTTGCCATTGTGGGCTACGCCGGTGCGGCGCTGATCATGGCGCTGCTGCTGGCCCTGCTGAAATGGCCCTTCAGCCGGGGTAGGCAGGCCCGATCTGGGCGCAGAGCCGCCCGCTAAGCCCTTGGCGCGCCGAAAGGCTTGACCTTATCGCAAGGCTGGTTCACCTCTGACAGCACACAACCGGGATGAGGCGGATATGGCGGGCACACCCCCACCTTTTGCACGATTTGAATGGATGATTGCGTGGCGCTACCTGCGGGCCCGCCGCGCTGAGGGTGGGGTCAGCGTGATGACCTGGATCTCATTGATCGGCATCACACTGGCGGTTTTCGCACTGATTGCCACGCTGGCGGTGCGCGCCGGATTTCGGGCGGAATTTGTCGACACGATCCTGGGATCCAACGCCCATGTGACAGTCTACAGCATCGGCACCGTCGATCCCAACACGGGCCGCATTGACCGGTCGATCCCCGACTATCAGGCCATGGCAGAGCGTCTGCGCACGGTGGACGGCGTGACCCGCGTCGCGCCGCTGATCAAGGGCCAGGTCATGGCCAACCGTGGCAGCTACAACGCCGGGATCGAGGTTTACGGCATCTCGCTGGAGAACCTCAAAACCATCCCGCGTATCGTGAACCCCGAAACCGGATTTGGCGACATCTCCCGCTTTGGCGAAGGGGTGGCCATCGGGTCCGGCGTGGCGCGTGAGTTGGGCGTGACGGTGGGCGATAAGATCAAGGTGATTTCCCCCAATGGGGTGAAAACCGCCTTTGGCACCTCACCGCGGGTGAAAGCCTATGAGGTGATCTATGTCTTCTCGGCCGGGCGCTATGACATTGATCGGGTGCGCGTCTACATGCCCTTCACTGAAGCGCAGAGCTACTTTAACCGCGACGATGCCGCCGATGAGATGGAAGTCATGGTGCGCAGTCCTGAAGCCATCGATGACCTGCAGTTGCCGCTGTTGCAGGCGGGCGGGCAGGGCACCCAGCTGTGGACCTGGCGCGATGCCTCGGGCAGTTTCCTCAGGGCGTTGAAAATCGAAGACAATGTGATGTTCGTCATCATGTCGATCCTTGTGTTGATCGCGGCGATGAACATCGTGTCGGGCCTGATCATGCTGGTGAAAAACAAAGGTCGTGACATCGGCATCCTGCGCACCATGGGCCTGACCGAAGGTGCGGTGCTGCGGGTGTTTTTCATCTGCGGCTCTCTGACCGGCATGGTGGGCACTCTGGCTGGGGTGATCCTGGGCTGTCTCTTTGCTTATTACATCGATCCCATCTTTGCCTTTGTGAACTGGATGGCCGGCGGGCAGGCCTGGGATCCCTCGATCCGGGGCATTTACCATCTGCCGGCAAAACTGCAGCTGGGGGATGTGGTGACGGCGGTGTCCCTGTCGCTGAGCCTCAGCTTTATTGTCACGATCTTCCCGGCCCGCCGTGCGGCCCGGATGAACCCGGTGGAGGCCCTGCGTTATGAGTGATCCGGTTCTGAGCCTTGAGGGCATCACCAAGACCTACGCCAAAGGCAGCGCCAATCCGGTTGCCGTCTTGCGCGGGGTGGATCTGGCCATCCAACCGGGCGAAGTGGTCGCTCTGGTTGCGCCCTCGGGCGCCGGTAAATCGACCTTGCTGCATATCGCCGGTTTGTTGGACACGCCGGATCAGGGGCAGGTCACATTGGCGGGGCAGGCGCTGACCGGTCAATCGGATCGCCGCCGCACCCGGGCCCGGCGCGAAGATGTCGGCTTTATCTATCAGTTCCACCACCTGCTGCCCGAGTTCAGCGCGCTGGAAAACGTGGTGCTGCCGCAGCTGGCCAACGGTGTGGCCCGGGCTGAGGCGGTGACACGCGCCAGTGACCTTTTGGCCCGCGTGGGCGTCGGCGCACGGGCTGATCACCGGCCTGCGGCCCTGTCGGGCGGGGAACAGCAGCGGGTGGCCTTCTGTCGGGCCTTAGCAAATGAACCACGCCTTTTGTTGGCCGATGAACCCACCGGCAATCTGGATCCTGCCACTTCGGATCAGGTGTTTGACGCGCTGATGACTTTGGTGCGTTCCACCGGGATGGCGGCGCTGATTGCCACCCATAATATGGAGCTGGCCGGGCGCATGGACCGGATGCTGCGGCTGGAGGCCGGGCAGCTTAGATAACACCGCTTGACGCTACCGTTGTGATCCGTCAGTTTCGCGCTCTTTCGTTAAAGGAATTGCGGGATGCAGGCAGCGATGAAACGGGTGATGATTGTGGGCCAACCCGGATCGGGCAAGTCCACTTTGGCGCGTCAGATTGGGGCCATTACGGGGCTGCCGGTGGAACATATTGACCGCATTCACTGGATGTCCGGCTGGCAGGAACGCGACCGGGACGAAAAGACCCGCATGTGCCATGAGGTGCATGCCCGCGACAGCTGGATTTTTGAGGGCGGCCATTCCGCCACCTGGCGCGAGCGGCTGGCCCGCTGTGACACCTATATCTGGGTTGATCTGCCGCTGGCCCTGCGGTCCTGGCGGGTGCTGAAACGCACCCTGCGCCATTACGGTCGCAGCCGTCCTGACCTGCCCGAGGGCTGCCCTGAGCAGGT
The DNA here is from genome assembly GCF_963691685.1 of Thalassovita sp. GTDB lineage: Bacteria > Pseudomonadota > Alphaproteobacteria > Rhodobacterales > Rhodobacteraceae > Thalassobius. The sequence goes on along the minus strand of NZ_OY829290.1, from coordinate 3,386,049 downwards.
TTCATGGGAGTTCTACCGCTGGATCTGGGACACCCGCAAAACCGGCCACATGGGTCCCGAGCGGTGCCTGAAATCGGCGCAGAAAACCAAGGCGGCCCACCACCTGCGCAGCCCGGCGGAGGTCAATCGGTTCGTTGCCGATCTGGCCGCGACCTATGGCACCTCGGTGCCGCCGGTGGATTGACCAAAACCTGACACGCATCAAGGCGCCAGCGGGCGGAACCTGTCACACTAGCGGGGACCAAATGAGGTTCCAAGTGACAGGAGGCCCCGATGTCAGATGCATCTAAAAAGTCCCCAACGACGCAATTGTTTTTTGCCCTAAGGCACTGCCGCACTGCGATCACCTTGCTGGCGATGGTCTGGGCATCGATTGTGGTTTTGCCCACGCTCGCCACCGCGCAGGAGATCGACAATCGCGCCGATGTAGCCACCGGCCGCGCCCTTTACATGACCCATTGCGCCACCTGCCACGGGCTGGAGGCCGACGGAAACGGCCCGATGGCGCCCGTGTTGCTGGTGCAGCCCAAGTCCCTGGCAGCCTTGAGCGCGCAGAACGACGGGGTCTTCCCGCTACAGCGCGTTGTCGCCCGCATTGATGGGCGCGATCCGCTGGTCAGCCATGGATCTGCCATGCCGGTTTACGGCGAGGTCTTTCAAGGCGATGATCGCGCTATGAAAACTGAAACCGGCCAGCCAATGCTGGCAGGTGGCCCGATTGTGGATCTGGTCGCCTATTTAAGGAGCATCCAGCAATGACTTTTGTCGCCCGTTGCACCCCTTTTGCCTTTGTCGCTTTGACGGCCTGTGCCCCCAGCCAGGACGTTGCCATGCCGGAACCTGCTGAGGGCGCGCTGCTGTTTGCGCAGAACTGCGCCATCTGCCATGGCGCCAACGGGCAGGGCGGCAGCACTGGCACGGACGGCCCGCCGCCTGCGGATCTGACCCGCCTGGCGCTGGCCAATGGCGGCGTGTTCCCGCGTGAAATGGTTTTGACGACGGTGGATGGCTACAACCGGCAGGCGCTTGGCGATCAACGGATGCCGGAATTTGGCGGCTTTCTGGGTGGCGAAACCGTGCCGCTGGATGTCAGTGGCACCGCCTCGGCCGAGGATGCCAATCTGACCCCGGTGCCACGGGCGCTGGCCGCGCTTGTGGCCTATCTGGAAACCCTGCAGGTCAAGTGATCGCGCTCAGCTGCAGATGCCGTTCAGATCGGCATCTTTCCACGGCACCACCGCGGCGCGGTCGATCCGTGTTTGCAGCAGCTGCACCGGCATCACCTCAGACAGCATCGCATGCAGCCGCTTTGTCCGCTGCGCCTTGGGGGCCAGGGCGCGGCAGCAGGTGAACTCTTCCACAATTGCGGCCTGCTGTTCAAAGGGGAAGCTCAGGAAATCGGGCTGGCTGTCCAGTTCAAACAGATAGGGGTCATGGCCCGGCTTATGTTCGCTGGCGGCGCGCCAGGGGGTGTAGCCGGTGCGGTCACGGTTCTGCCATTGCCAGACATGGGTCATCTCATGAGCAAAGAGCATCAGATCCCACAGATCGGTGCCCTGCGGGTATTCATGTGTGAAATCAGGCCGGTAGAGGTCTTTGCGATAAAAGACGTTCTGGTAGACGGCAATCGCCCCGGGGGAGGTTTTGAACGTCTCCCCTTTGACCGGGGGGAACACCCGTTCCTGACAGGTCACCCGGGGCCGTGCGGCATAGGTAAAGGTCACGCTGCGGGCGAAATGCCCGTCGTTAAACCGCACCGGGTCAGGATCCAGCTGGTCGCCATAAAACGTCCGCGCATAGGCGCGTTCGCGTTCCGTCAGGGGACGGCCACAGGCGGTGAGCAGCAGGCAGCAGGCCAAGAGGCCGATCAGAAAACGCATAGGGTCAGACTGCACCTCTGACGGCGCAAGGTCCAGCCCTATGAGGCGATCCTAACGGGCGATCGGTAGGGCTGATTATTGCAAGATGTGATAGGGCAGCAGCCGCTCAGGGGTCGCCGCATGGGTCGACATGATGGAAAACGCCGTGAGGGCCGCAGCCGACCCCAGAACCAGAGTGATAAAGCGCATGACCGTTACCTCCTACCGTACCGAAAACGCAAAACATGATCACAGCTCAAACAGATCATAAACGCCCTCTGGCCCGACCCGAAAAGGCGAGGCCAGAGGCGGGGCTTAACCTGCTGTGTAAGCAGGGACCGAGTGAGGAACCTCACTCGCCGCGCCGGGGATAGACGCGATGGCTGACAGGGCTGAGGCAGCTATGACCCAGCCCAATACGACGGGCAGAAATCGCATGGGTGGCCTCTCAGTTTATGGTGCGGGGTGGTCACTAGCAGACAGCAAACACCTTACCGCATGGTTAAGACAACGGTCGGAAGATGCAGCAATTTTACAGAATTTCTGTGGATAACTTTTCGAGCCCGCTCAAAGCCTTACCCAGGGGTTAACGCAGGGCGACCAGATCCGCGCGTTTGACCTCTTTGAGGATCACATTGGTCTGCGCCCCCGCGACCGCCTCAATCCTGAACAGCACCTCTTCGAGGAAACGGTTATGCGCCGCGATGTCTTCGACCAGAACCCGCAGGTGGTAATCGGCCTGACCGGTGGTGGCGTAACACTCCAACACCTCCCGGCGTTCCCCGATCACCCGGATGAAATCCTTCAGCTTTTCAGGGTCGTGGCGGGTCAATTGCACATGCACGATGGCGTGAAAGCCAAGGCCCAGCTTTTCCAGCGCCAGCTGCGCGCCATAGCGGCGGATGAGGCCGCATTCTTCCAACGCACGGATCCGCCGCCAGCAGGAAGAGGCCGACAGTCCGGCCCGTTCTGCCAGATCGGCGTTGGACGTGCGGCAATCCTGTTGCAGCAGTTCCAGAAGGGTCAGGTCACGGTCATCGAGGTGCATGAAACATCTGTCCAGATTTGTCGATTCAGAAAGACTCGCATTTTATTGCGATTGTCTTTCCTGGATAGTTTATCCGCTAAGTGGCGTCAATTTGGTGAGTATTGGTCGCTTCATCGGCGGGATAACATGTATTTTGACCGCATTTTTCAAATTGCCCGCGATAGTTTGCCCCAAACCACTCGCGAGGCTTAAAATGACCGCCCAGCCACAGGGATTCACCCAATATAAACTTAATGACCGCTATGATCTGGAAGAGGGCCGTGTGTTCCTCACCGGAACGCAGGCGCTGGTGCGGATCATGCTGGAACAGACCCGTCGGGACCGGGCGGCGGGCACCAAGACGGCGGGCTTCGTTTCAGGCTACCGCGGATCACCCCTGGGCGGTCTGGATCTAGAGCTGTGGCGCGCGCGTAAAACGGTTGAAGCGCATGACATCACCTTCATGCCCGCCGTGAACGAAGATCTGGGCGCCACCGCTGTGCTGGGCGCCCAACAGGCCAGCCTTGACCCTGAATGTGAGGTCGAGGGGGTCTTTTCCATGTGGTACGGCAAAGGTCCGGGCGTTGATCGTTCGGGCGATGCTTTGCGCCACGGCAACGCCTATGGATCCTCCCCCAAAGGCGGTGTGCTTGTGGTCGCGGGCGATGACCATGGTTGTGTAAGCTCCTCCATGCCGCATCAGTCCGATGTGGCCTTCATGACCTGGTTCATGCCCACGCTGAACCCCGCCTCGGTTGAGGAATATCTGGAGTATGGTGAATACGGTTTCGCCCTCTCGCGCTATTCCGGCACCTGGGTGGGGTTCAAAGCGATTTCGGAAACCGTGGAAAGCGGCCGTTCGGTGCCGTTGCATAAGGATCGGGAGTTTACCTATCCCGAGGTGGAGCTGCCCCCGAACGGCATCCATGTGCGCCACGGTGACCTGCCCAGCCCCGAGATTGAGACCCGCATCGGCTATAAGCTCAGTGCGGTGGAGGCCTTTGTGGAGGCCAATCCGATCGACAAACGGATCTATGACGTCAAAGATGCCAAGTTTGGTATCGTCACCACCGGCAAAGGCCATCTGGACACGATGGAGGCGCTGCGCCTGCTGGGGCTGGACGCCGCCGCCTGCCGTCGTTTGGGTATCGATATTTACAAGGTTGGCATGGTCTGGCCGCTGGCCCGCCGCGACGCGCTTGCCTTTGTGAAGGGCAAGGAAGAGGTGTTGGTGATCGAAGAAAAACGCGGCATCATCGAAAGCCAGTTCAAGGAATACTTCTACGACTGGCCCGGTGACAAACCGCAGAAAATGGTCGGCAAACACCGCGCTGCTGGCGATCCGCTGTTGCCCTGGACCGGCGAGTTGAGCCCGCTGGATCTGGTGCCGGTGATCGCCGAACGTCTGGACCGGTTCTTCCCCGAAGAGGGCCTGATGGCCAAAGCGCAGGAGCTGACCGCGCCACAGCCGCCGATGCTGAACCTGCCCGGCGCCAACCGCACCCCCTATTTCTGCTCAGGCTGCCCGCATAACACCTCCACCAAGGTGCCCGATGGCTCCATCGCGGCGTCGGGCATCGGCTGTCACGTCATGGCCTCCTGGATGGGGCGTAATACGGTGGGCTATGCCCAGATGGGTGGCGAAGGTGTGCCCCATGTGGTTGCCAGTAAGTTCAACGGTGGCAAACATATTTTCCAGAACTTGGGGGAGGGCACCTGGTACCACTCCGGCTCCCTTGCGGTGCGCCAGGCGGTGGCGGAAAACGCCAATATCACCTTCAAGGTGCTCTACAATGATGCGGTTGCCATGACCGGCGGCCAGCCTGTGGACGGGCCGGTCTCAGTCCTGGGCATCGCGCAGGCCAGCCGCGCCGAAGGGGTGCAGCGGATCGCGCTGGTCTCCGACGATATCGGCAAGTTTGACCGCGCCGAATACCCCAGCGGCATCACCTTCCATCCGCGCGAAGACATGGACGCGGTGCAGCGCGAGCTGCGTGAGGTAAAAGGTGTGTCGGTGCTGATCTACGAACAGACCTGCGCCACCGAAAAACGCCGCCGCCGCAAACGTGGCAAGATGGAAGATCCGAAGAAATTCGCCGTCATCAACCCGCTGGTCTGCGAAGGCTGTGGCGATTGTTCGGTGGAATCCAACTGCCTGAGTGTGGAGCCGGTGGAAACCCCATTGGGCCGCAAACGCCGGGTGAACCTGTCAAACTGCAACAAGGATTTCAGCTGCCTCAACGGGTTCTGCCCCAGTTTCGTAACCATCGAAGGAGTGGAACGGCGCAAGAAATCCGGCGCCGATCTGGACATGCCCGCACTGCTGGCAGATCTGCCGCAGCCCAAAATGCGTTCGCTCGCGACACCGTTTGACCTGCTGGTCACGGGGGTGGGCGGCACCGGCGTTGTGACGGTCGGCGCGCTAATCACCATGGCCGCCCATATTGAGGGGCGCGGCTCCTCGGTTCTCGATTTCACCGGCTTTGCGCAGAAATTCGGTACGGTGCTCAGCTACATCCGTCTGGGCGAAACGCCTGAGGCGGTACATCAGGTGCGCATCGATCAGGGCGCGGCCCATGCGGTGATCGGCTGCGATATGGTGGTGTCCTCTGCGCCCAAAGCCTCGTTCCATTACCGTCCGGGCACCGAGGTGATCCTCAATCGCGCCGAAATGCCGACCGGGGATCTGGTTCTGAAACGCGACGCGGCGCTGAAGGTGGATCGCCGCGAACAGATGATTCGCAATGCGGTTGGCACTGAAAACGTGGCGGGCTTTGATGCAAACAAAGCGGCTGAGGCGCTGCTGGGGGATGCGGTCTTTGCCAATGTGATGATGCTGGGCGCCGCCTGGCAAAAAGGTCTGGTGCCGGTGTCTGAGGCGGCTTTGAAACAGGCGATTGAGCTCAACGGCGTGGCGATTGAGAAAAACGCCCGTGCCTTTGATCTGGGCCGTGTGATGGCGGTGGATGCCACCCGCGTCCTGCCGCAGGAGCCTGAGGTGGACGACAGCCTGGAGGCGGTGATCGCCCTGCGCGTCGATTTCCTGAAAGATTATCAGGATGAGGCCTACGCCCTGCGGTTTGCCGACACCATCGCCGCCTTCCGCGCCAGCCTGCCGCCAGAACATGAGGAGGAGCTGACCCGCGAAGCGGCCAAAACCCTGTTCCGCCTGATGGCGATCAAAGACGAATATGAGGTGGCCCGCCTGCACAGCCAGACCGGGTTTGACGATATCCTGAAGGCCGAGTTCGAAGACGGCTACAAGAAGGTCTACCACATGGCGCCGCCGCTGCTGTCACGCAAGAAAGACGCCCGCGGCCGGCCGATGAAACGCAGTTTTGGTCCCTGGATGTCGCCTTTTATGGCGCGTCTGGCGGGCCTCAAAACCCTGCGTGGCAGCAAGCTGGACCTGTTCGGCTATACCGCCGAACGCCGGATGGAGCGGGGGCTGCGCGATTGGTTTATGGCCGGACTGACCGAGATCACCGGCAAAGTGTCTGAGGACACGTTGGACGATACCCGCCGGTTCCTGACCCTGCCGCAGGAATTCCGCGGCTACGGCCCGGTGAAAGAGGCCAGCGTCAAAGCGCTAAAACCAACAGCTGAGAAAGCCCTGCAAGCGGTGCGCGCGTCTTGAGCGTGGAGACATTGAGTATTTAGGGAACATTGAAAGGCGCTTTCATCGTTTTTACAAATACTCTGGGGGGTCTAAGGGGGGCGAAGCCCCCCTTTTTCGTGTCAGACCCGCAATCCGTCTGCGTCAAAAAACGACAGACGTTCCGGATCAAATCTCAGGCCAACACGTTCGCCTTCGGTGAGCGCAGTGTCGCCGCTTTCGCGCACGGTGATCTGCCCCAAGGGGCCGCCATCGATCACCAGATAGCTGTCCGCCCCCAGGTATTCGATCACATCCACGGTGCCATCACATTGGCCACTGCCCTCAGCACCCAAGGTGATGTGTTCGGGGCGGATACCCAGATGTTCGGCCGCGCGGTCGCCAGCGAAAGTGCCGCCGCGGCCACCGGTCAGACTGTAGCGGCCGGCCTCGGTGGTGCAGGGCAGGATGTTCATCTTTGGGCTGCCGATGAACTGGGCGACAAACAGGTTGGCCGGGCGTTCATAAAGTTCGCGCGGGGTGCCGACCTGGGCGATTTTGCCAAACTCCAGCACCACAATCCTGTCGGCCAGTGTCATTGCCTCCACCTGATCGTGGGTCACATAGATCATGGTGGATTTCAGTCGCTGGTGCAGCTTGGCAATCTCATAGCGCATTTCGACCCGCAGCGCCGCGTCGAGGTTCGACAGGGGTTCGTCGAACAAAAATGCCGTGGGATCGCGCACGATACAGCGCCCGATGGCCACCCGCTGGCGCTGACCGCCAGACAGGTCCTTGGGGCGGCGATCCAGATAGGGTTCCAGTTTCAGCACCTCAGCGGCGGCATCAACCTTGCGGGTGATCTCCTCCTTCGGGGCGCCTGAGGTTTTCAGGCTGAAGCCCATATTGTCGCGCACCGACATATGCGGGTAGAGCGCGTAGGACTGAAACACCATCGCCAGGCCACGTTTGGCGGGGGGCTCGGCGGTGACATCGCGCCCGTCAATGTCCAGCGTCCCGCGCGAGATATCTTCCAACCCGCCGATCATCCGCAGAAGGGTGGACTTGCCACAGCCTGAGGGGCCGACGAAGACGATGAATTCACCGTCTTCAATCTCCAGGTCGACGCCTTTGATGACCTGCACCTCGCCGTACCATTTCTCAACCGCGTTTAGCTTGATTGATCCCATCACTGCTCTCCTCTCTGCGGCTCAGTTTGCGTGGCGCCTTGATAGGCGGGCGCGCTGGGCGAGGCCCAGGCCAGCCAGATCGCGGCGGTCCAGGTGAAGGTGCCGCCGCCTGCCGGGTCACCGGTATGCGGGTTGAAATATTCGGCAAAGCCGCGTTCTGCCAGCAGCCGGGCGGAGCGGATGCGCAGCTCTTCTGCGGCGTCCGGGTGGCCCATATCGATCAGCCCCAGTGCGGTGATGGCATTCATCATAGTCCAGGTCGGGCCGCGCCAGTAGCGCATGGCATCAAACCTGTCGCTGCTGGTTTTCTGGCTGGGCACCGGGAATTGGCTGGCCTCAAAAGCCTCCATCAATTCGCCCAGCATCACCGGGCATTCGATGCCTGCATACCAGCACAGGAAGGCCGCTGAGGTCACATTGCCCGCATGGGCCCCGGTGTTGAGGTCAATCGCCTCAAAGACACCGCTGGCCGGGTTGCGCAGCCGTTCGGCGCCCTCTTCCAGCACTTTGATCCAGCCTTCGATCTCGGCGCTGTCTTCGCCAAGTTCCGCGGCCAGGGCCACCAGATCGCGGTTGGCCCGCAACAGGATGAAGGTCATGGTAGGGTCGGCGACCTTGAAGGGCATGCTGTCGGCCATTTTGGCATCATCCCAGCCCAGATCCCGGCCCCGCTGCACCAGGTAGAGGTAGCGGTCATAGTCTTCTTTGGTGGGGCGCATATGCGGATCCACATGGGCGGTGTCGCGGCGGGTGTAGGGTTCTACGCCGACCGGGTCGATGGCCGCCATCGGCCCGTCCCAGTCCACCGTGTTGTCGCGGCCCGACTCCCAGGGGTGGGTGACAAAGATCATCCCCTCATGGCAGCGCCACTGCATGAACCAGCGATGCCAGGCCAGCAGTTTTGGGTAAAGCGCTTCGATATGGGCGCGGCCCGCAGCGCGGTCTTTTTCATAGGTCAGCCGGGTAAAGGTCGCCGCGACGGGGGGCTGGCTGATGCCGGAGGAGGGCACAGGCCCCAGCCCCTCCGTGCCCCAGACCTCGGGTCCCGGGAAGTAGCCGGGATCTGGGCGGTGAAACAGGATGTGGGGCAGCATGCCGGTGGGCCACTGGCCCGAAAACAGCGTTTCCAGCTCGGACCAGGCGCGGGGCAGGTCAAACTGGGCAAAGCCCCAGGCGGCAAAGCCGCTGTCCCAGTTCCACTGGTACGGGTAGAGCCCGTCTGTCGGCACGGAATAGCCGCCTCGGTCATTTCCGCGCAGCACCGCGCGGGCCTGCTCATCTAGGCTGATGTGATCTCTGGCATTGGTCATTTTCTTATCCTTTGACGGATCCGGCCGTCAGGCCTTTGGTCATGAAGCGTTCAAGTCCCAGGAACAGCACCATGATCGGGACGGTGGCGATCACCGATCCGGCCATCAGGTGCTGGCGGGGAATTTCAGATGAGTTGAGGCTGGCAATCCCGCGGGTCAGCGTGAACTTGGAAGGATCATCCAGCAGCATGAAGGCCAGCAGAAACTCGTTCCAGGCAATCATGAAGACATAGAGCGAGACCGACGCCAGCGCCGGCAGCGACAGGGGCAGGGTGATCTTCCAGATCACCGCCAGACGGCTGAGGCCATCCATCAGCCCGGCCTCTTCGATCTCATGTGGCAGACCCCGGAAGTAGCCCTGCAGCATGTAAAGCGCGACGGGGATGGTGGTCACCGGATAGATCAGCAGGATCCCCACCACCGTGTTGCGCAGTCCCGTGACTGAAAAGGCGATGTAGATCGGCAGCGCCAGCACGATGATCGGCACCATGTAGATCAACAGGATCGAGCGGGACAGCACCGCCCGGCCTTTGAACCGCAGCCGCGCCACCGCATAGGCGCCGGGCACCGAAAACAGCAGGGTGATGAAGACCGTCAGCACCGAAATCAGCATGGAATTCAGCAGGTAGTCGCCAAAATTGAAGTCCCGGAACAGCTCCACATATGAGCGGAACAGATCCCAGCCCTTGGACAGATCGATGGAGAAATCCAGCGGGTTCTTCAGCAGCTCGGATTGGCTTTTGAGGCTGGTCATCACCATGACGTAAAACGGGATCGCCACAATCGCGGTGAAGAAGATATAGCCAAACCCGGTGAGGAACCGGATCACCGCATCCTCAATCGCGTGGCGGGTCTGGGACCCGGGGCCGGCCACCTCGGCCAGCAGCACCGGCTGGCTGAGGCCAAAGATCAGCCCCAAGGCCCCATTGACCAGGATCCGCGCCGTAAGGCTCAGCTCTGCGACCACCGGGGGCAGGCCGATCACCGACAAGGCAACCAGCGCCGCCGTCCCGATCACCATCGAGAGGGATTTGCCGGGCCCAGTATAGACAACCGCTAAGCTACCGATCAGCCCCCAGAGGAGCGATAGCAACAGGTCCGGGCGAAACGCCTCACCGGTGGCAAAGGCGGCGGCCACGGCAAAGGTGGTGGCCAGAACCATCATCCACAGGCCCCCCAGCAGGGCGGCGGTAAAGGCGCCGTTCAGAAAGATCCGCATCTGACTGCTCCTTTCAACGTTTCAAAAATACTCTGGGGTGAATGGGTCGCAGACCCAGAGGGGCAAAGCCCCTGAACAACAAGCGCCTGAACACGGCTCGTAAACAGACCCATCACAGACCCTCCTCTCGGCTCATGAAGCGGAAGAAGAAGACCGAAAAGCTGAGCAGGCAGAGGAAAATCACCACCGCCACAGCCGCACCGGCCCCGATGTTGGAGATCGCAAAGGCCTGTTCGTAGACATTCACCGTCAGGGTCCGCGTGCCCGCATTGCCCCCGGTCAGCAGGAAGATGTCGTCAAACTTGTTGAAGGTCCAAATGAAGCGCAGGAGGAACAGCACCGACAGGATACCAAGGAGCTGTGGCAGGCTGAGGTACCAGAATTTCTGGAACGGGCTGGCGCCATCCATATCGGCGGCCTCATACATATCGGTGTCAATCGACTGCATTCGCGCCAGAATGAACAGGAAGGACAGCGGGAAATAGCGCCAGATTTCAAACACCGTGACCATGATCAGCGCCAGGGGACGTTCGCCAAAGAAGTTGATTGCCCCTTCGGTCACGCCCATCCGGATCAGCAACGCATTGGCCGAGCCTGAGAAAGGATCAAACAGGATGAGCCAGCTGAAGGCGACGGCGATAACAGGGGCCACGTATGGAAACAGGTAAAGCCCGCGCAGGATGCCCTGACCCTTGAAGCTCTTGTTCAGTAGCAGGGCGGCAAACAGGCCGACACCCAGTGCGCCGATGGTGCCAAACACCGTGTAGAACAGGGTGACCCTCATGACGGCGATGAACTCATCGCTGTCAAAGATGCGGGCGAAGTTTTCGGTCGAAAACTCGAAATTCGTCAGTATGCTGTCCGCCTCACCGCTGACCAGTGGCTCGGAGCCTTCAGCGGCCTCTTCGGCGGCGTCTTCATCCGCTGCGGCCACAGGAATGCGCAGCCGTTCGTTATAGCCCCCCTCCAGCTGGTCAAAGGCACAGCGCAGGTCACGGCCGGTCAGGGCGCAGCCGGCGGGCAGGTCACCGGTAACGGTCAGATCCGTCGGCAGCGTGTCGGTGATCACGACGTTTTCGATCACCTTGTCCTGGCTGGAATTGCGCAGCCGGTATTCGATGCGCAGGCTGTCACCGGAACCGCGCAGGGATTCGCGCAGGATCGGGGCAGGCGGGCGCAGATCGGCCAGACCAATGGGTTTGAAACTGATCCAGAAGATCGCCAGCAGCGGGATCACCACGACCAGGGCAACCGAGATCAACGTGGGCGCAAGCAACCCCCAGGCCAGCCGGGCTTCGCGCCGGGCAAGCGGGGTCACACCACGCGGAGGCAGCGGGGGCGGGGGGAGCGGGGAATGTGTCATGTCAGGAAGGGGTGGGGACCTGAACCGCAGTTCAGGCCCCCGCCGTCACCGTTAGTTGATTTTCGACAGTTCGTCGTTCATGGCGGCCACGGCTGCGGCGGCATCCACCTCACCGTCGATGTACTGGCGCACCACGCGGTTGATCGCTTGGCTGTTGATCATTTTCGACGCCAGCGAGAGCTGACCTTCGGCCACGCCCCAGCGCTGGGCCACTTCCAGGCCACCGACGATTTCGTCAATCATCTCTTGCGCATAGAGGTCACCCAGCGGGGCCTTGCGGTCCACGCCAACCGGCAGGGTCGCCCACAGCTCTTTGAACTTCTTCGGCTCAGCTTCGGTGCCGGCACGCACAGGGAATTTGCCCTCAGGTGCGATCGACAGGGTCTGGCCGTAGCCCGCATCCATCGAGAATTTCACAAACTCCATTGCGTTGTCGGTGTCTGCGTCCGAAGTGATGCCGAAGTAACGCACGTCACCCCAGGCGGCGCCATCAGGGTTCGACGGGCCGGCGAAGTTGGTGACGATACCGGTCATCGAGGCCAGTGCCGCCGAGGTCGGATCATCGTTGATGGTGGGCGGGGCGCTGTCGCGCAGACCGGCCAGTTCATCCAGGATGAAGGGCGACCAGATGATCATCGCAGCATTGCCCGAGAAGTAGAGCTCACGCGATTGCTTCCAGTAGAGATCACCCGGAGGCGAGGCTGCGGCGATGGATTTGTAGAAATCCAGAACCTCAGTGGTGGCTTTCACGTCCAGTGGCTGGAAGCCATCTGCGCCCACAGGGCTGACACCATTGGCCAGGAACACATGTTCCAGAACCTGGCTCATGAAGTTTTCATCCACTTTGGTGGCGGCAACGAAGCCGAACATTTCTGGCGGGTTGTGCAGTTTCTCCAGCGCGGCGGTGACAGCGCCAAAGGTGGTTGGGGCCTCAAGGCCGTTGGCCTCAAACAGGTCCTTGCGGTAGACCACCATCTGGGTCCAGCCATCAACCGGAACCGAGGCGGTTTCGCCTTCGTAGTTGGCCATCGCCAAGGCGCCGGGGGCGAACGTGTCGGTGCCCAGCTCAGAGACAACTTCGGTGGCAGCTTCGGTGTCCAGAATGCCGGCTTCGGCCCAGGGCAGGGCGTATTGCAGGGTGTGATATATCACATCCGGCAGGTCGCCTGCCGCAAAGGCGGCGGTGGCGCGGGTGCCGAGATCGGATTCCGAAACCGGGATCACGGTCACTTCGATGCCAGTGGATTTCTGGAAATCGGCAGCCATGGCTTCTTGTTTCGCCAGACGCTCGGGCTGTTCTTCGGTGGTCCAGAAGCGGATGGTATCGGCCGATACCCCCTGGGCCATCAGGGCCAGCGCAAGCGCTGAGCCAGCCAGTAGTTTGCTATGTTTGGTCATGTCTTCCTCCCGTTTATTCATCTTGGTTAAGGTCTTTAATTCAGTGGGATCCGGCGGGGTCCGGCGCCGGCCCATGTGACGCCCGATCCAACAGGCGGGCGCGGGCCAATTCGCGCAGGTCTTCGGGATCGGCGCCCCGGATTTGTTGAATCAGCAATTCCGCCAGCCGTTTTCCGGCCTTGCGGGTATCCACCTGGAATGTGGTCAGGGGCGGATCGATCAGGCTGCCTTCGGGCAGGCCATCGTAGGAGATCAGCGACAGGTCCCGGCCGATGTGCAGTCCACGGTTCCTGGCAACAGTATAGGCGCCAAAGGCCGCCCGGTCGACCGAGTAGAGGATCGCGGTGGCCGGTTCATCCAGATCCAGCAGCGTTTCTGCGGCTGTGGCGCCTTCGGCGATATTGACGGCAGGGGCGGTGATCAGGCTGGAATCCTGTGGCAGGCCAGCCAACTGCAGCCCGCGCTGATAGCCTTCGAGGCGCAGTTTGGCATAGGTGTAGCCCGGCGCGCCGGGCACAAATCCGATGCGGCGATGGCCGAGGCCTGCCAGCATTTCCACCGCTTCAACCATGCTGTCTTCGCTGGTGATGTCATACCAGCTGCAGCCGGTCGGATCGCCGGTGCGGCCATAAAGCACAAAGGGGATCTCCTGATCCCGCAGGAAGCTGATCCGCGGATCGCTGAGCCGGGTGCGCGGCAGGATGAAACCGTCGGCCTTCTGGTCATCGGCCAGCGCTTCCAGGAGGCGCAGTGTGTCCTCATCGCTTTCGGCGGTTGAAACGGTGAGGGTCCAGTTTTGCGCCGACGCGGCTTCGGACACGCCGGCAAGGAAATCGGCCACGAAGGGGCGGTGGCCGTCATGTTCGTTCACCTGCAGCACCAAACCAAGTGAGCGCACCAGACCGGTACGGATCGCTTGCGCATGGCTGAGCGGGCGGTAGCCCATCTGATCAGCCACTTTGCGCACCCGGATGCGGGTCATTTCAGAGATGTCGGAATAGCCGTTCAGGGCCCGGCTGACGGTGCCCTTGGACAGGTTCAGATGCTGCGCCAAATCATCGATGGTCACGCGTTTCGCGCGCCACGATTGGATGGCCTTTTTCTGGTCCTGTGTATTCACGTCGATTCGTCCTCCCAGTCTCAGAAAAGTCTCCGAAACCGGTTTCGGCAAACGATCTGTGCAGTTTTTGCCCGATTTTGGCACGCTGCACTGCGGCGTTGCGCAAGGATTGGGCAGAAAAAACAGGCTGGGCGGCGCAGCATGGATCCACAAAAAAGGCGGGCCTGTGAGGATCTCACAGCCCGCCTTGATGCGACTTTTGGGGTGTTTTTAGGTTACACGTTGCCCGTTTTGGTCGAAGAGGTAGGACTTCGCCGGATCAAAGGCCAGACCCACGGTTTCGCCAATTTTCACACCATGCTGGCCAAACAGGCGCAGGGTCATCGGCTGATCCTCCAGCGTCACGATGACGTTGGTGTCGCCGCCCAGATGTTCCACGTGGGTGACCTGACCGCTGAGTGGTCCGTCGCTGCTGATGGTCAGATCCTCGGGGCGAATGCCGATGGTGCGCAGATCGCCTGGGGTGATCTTGTCGGCGGCGATAAAGTTCATCGAAGGTGCGCCAAGGAAACCCGCAACAAACTGGTTGGCCGGGTTGTTGTAGAGCTCCATCGGGGAGCCGATCTGTTCCACACGCCCGTCGCGCAGCACCACGATCTTATCCGCAAGCGTCATCGCTTCGGTCTGGTCGTGGGTCACATAGATCATCGAGGCGTCCAGCTGACGGTGCAGGTTGGCGATCTCAATCCGGGTGTTCATCCGCAGCGCCGCGTCAAGGTTCGACAGCGGTTCATCAAAGAGGAACAGTTTCGGCTGGCGCACAATAGCCCGGCCAATGGCCACCCGCTGACGCTGACCGCCCGACAGTTCCGAGGGGTAGCGATCCAGATATTGTTCCAGATCCAGCATCCGGCTGGCCTCGGCCACACGGGCGTCGATCACTTCTTTCGAGCGTTTCGCCTGTTTCAGGGCCAATGTCATGTTGTTGCGCACATTGAGGTGCGGGTAGAGCGCGTAGCTCTGGAACACCATGGCGATGCCACGTTTGGCGGGCGGGGTCAGGTTAACCAGATCCTCACCAATGTGAATATCGCCAGAGGAGGCATCCTCCAGCCCGGCAATCACCCGCAGCAGGGTGGATTTGCCACAGCCCGAGGGGCCAACGAAAACAACAAATTCGCCTTCTTCGACCTCTAGGTTGATGTCCTTCAAGACATGGACGGATCCGAAGGATTTGTTGACGTTTTTCAGCGACAATGCGGTCATGGTCTGCTCCTTACAGGATCACGGGCTGGCCGGTGCGGATGCTTTCATCTGCGGCAAGGCAGATGCGTAGCGATTGCACGGCGTCATTCATATGGCGGGTGAGGTCCAGGTCTTCGGCGATGGCGCGCAGCATATGGGCCTGCTCACTGTCACACAGTTCCTGATGGCCGGGTTCCCCCGGGAGGTCGATCAACTGGTCGCCGCCAGTGCGATGTACCAGCAGGCTGCCCACAGCGGTGTGGCTGTCGACATCGGAGGAGTCGGATTTGTCCCCCTCCACAATCGAGACAGAGCCGTTCGGGCTGACCACGTCTTTCACGAAGAACGCGGTCTCTGACATCATCGGGCCCCAGCCGGCCTCATACCAGCCGACCGAGCCGTCATCGAAGGTCACTTGCAGCTGGCCGTAATTATACATGTCCTCGGCGATTTCATCGCTCAGGCGTAGGCCCATGCCGTTGACCTTGACGGGTTGGGCATCGGTGATCTGGCACATGACATCCACGTAATGCACGCCGCAGTCCACGATGGGGCTGGTGGTCTGCATCAGGTTTTTATGAGTTTCCCACTCGGCGCCGGCGCTTTGCTGGTTCAGGTTCATCCGGAAGACATAGGGCCCGCCCAGATCACGCGCTTCCTTGATCAGCCGCACCCAGGACGGGTGGTGGCGCAGGATATTGCCAACAACCAGCTTGCGGCCGGTCTCCTTGGCCTTGGCAACAACCCGTTCGGCATCGGCCACGGTGGTGGCCAGTGGTTTTTCGATGAACACATGCGCGCCGGCCTCCATCGCCGCGCAGGCATAATCTGCGTGGCTGTCGGAGTAGGTGGCGATCACGGCCAGATCGGGTTTGGTTTCTGCCAGAGCGGTCTCAAAGTCCGAAAAGGCGGGGTATTGGCCCAGCTCGGGGTGGGTGACCACGCCAGAGCGGTTGACCAGACCAACAATCTCGGCCTCGGGGTGTTTGTGGTGGGCCAGGGCATGGGAGAGGCCCATGTTGCCCAGACCTGCAATCAGAACTCGGGTCATTTTACCGCTCCTGATGTGATGCCGCGGATCAGCTGACGGGAGAAGATGACATAGAGCACCAGCACCGGCAGGATCGCCATCGACAGGGCTGAGAGGACCGCGTTCCAGTCGGTCACAAACTGGCCGATGAAGACCTGGCTGCCCAGCGTCAGGGTTTTGGTTTCCTCGGCCGGGGCAAGGATCAGCGGGAACCACAGGTCGTTCCAGATCGGGATCATGTTGAACACCGCCACCGTCGCCATGGCCGGGCGCACCAGCGGCAGCACCAGACGGAAGAAGATGGTGTATTCACTCAGTCCATCAATACGGCCCGCGTTTTTCAGATCATCGCTGACCTGGCGCATGAATTCGCTCAGGATGAAGACCGCCAGCGGCAGGCCCTGCGCCGTGTAAACCAGGATCAGCGCCCAGAGGGTGTTCACCAGCCCGCTGGCCACCATCATATCCAGGATCGCGACGGTGCCGATGCGGATCGGGATCATGATCCCCAGCGCCAGATACAGACCCATCAGCGTGTTGCCCTTGAAGCGGTATTCCGACAGAGCAAAGGCCGCCATGGCGCCAAAGAGCAGCACAAAGAACAGCGAGGCAACGGTGACGATGAAACTGTTCTGGAAATAGAGGAAGAAATCCCCCTGTTTCATCACCGTCTGATAACCCACCATCGAAAAGCTGTCTGCATCCGGCAGTGCCAGCGGTTCGCGGAAGATCGCTTTGCGGGTTTTGAAACTGTTGATGATGATGATGAACACCGGGAACAGCGCGATCAGCATATAGATGATCAATGCACCATGCATGGCGAACAGGTTAAAGCGGTTGGAGCGTGCCTTGTTCATGTCGCTGCCCTCACATCTGGTAGCGGCGCATCCGGGTCTGGATGCCAAAGAGGTAGATACAGACGCCGATCAGGATGATCACGAACATGGCCGAGGCAATGGCGGAGCCCATATGCGGGTCCCCCAGTTGCAGCTGGAAGCCAAAGAACGTCCGGTACATAAACGTGCCGAGGATATCGGTGGAGAAATCCGGCCCCGCCAGCGCACCCTGTGAGGCGTAGATCAGGTCGAAGGCGTTGAAATTACCCACAAAGGTCAGGATTGAGATGATCCCGATCGAGGGCAGGATCAGCGGCAGCTTGATCTTCAGGAAGGCGGACATGCCGGTGATCCCGTCAATTTCGCCTGCCTCCAGCACCTCTTCGGGGATCGACAGCAGCGCGGCGTAGATCAGCATCATCGGGATACCGACAAACTGCCAGACCGAGATCAGCGCAAGCGTGGTCAGCGCGTATTCTTCTTTGCCCAGCCAGGGGGCGAAGAGGGATTTCAGGCCAACTGCATCCAGCATCGAGGGGGCAATGCCCCAGATCGGCGACAGGATCAGCTTCCAGGCAAAGCCCACGATCACGAAGCTTAGAATGGTCGGGATAAAGATGGCCGAGCGATAGAGCGCAGCAAACCGCAGGCGCGGGTGGCTCAATATCGCGGCCAACACGATCCCGATGGGGTTCTGCACCAGCATGTGGATGATGAAGAACCAGAAGTTATTGCCAAGCGCGTTCCAGAACTGTTCCGACCAGATCGGGTCCAGAAACAGGGTTTGAAAATTCTGCATACCGACATAGATGCGTTCCTGATCCACCCGGCTGTAAAGCGCCAGTCGCAGCGTGTTGAACAGCGGGAAAATCATCACCGCAGTGTAGACGAGGACGGCAGGGGCGAGGAAAACAATGATGTGCCAGGGAAAGCGGCGCTTTTGCATGGGAAATCTCCGGCTGGGGGGATCCGGGCGACAGCGCCGCCGCCCGGATCAATGGGTCACTTCAGATCAGCTTATTGCTGCGGGGCGTACCAAGAGGCCAGGCCAGCCTGCAGTTTTGCGCCCAGAGCTTCGGGGGTTTCGGTGCCTTTGATGGCAGCAACCGAGGCGCCCCAGGTGTCGTTTTCCAGGTTCGGCGTGCCACGCGACAGGATCTGGTAGGTCGAACGGATGGTCGACTCACACTCACCACGCCAGGACACGAACTCTTTGGCCAGCGGATCGTTCAGCTCAACCGGGGTGTTCGACAGCGGGAAGAAGCCCGGCAGCGCGTTGCCGAAGATCGCCGCGAACTCAGGCGAGGCCACCCAGTTCAGGAAGGCTTTGGCCGCTTCGGGGTTAGCGCTCTTGGCGTTCATGCCGATGCCGATGTCGGTGTGATCCGAGATGTAGCAGGTGTCACCAGCGTTCATGACCGGCGGCTTGAAGGCGCCCATTTCGAAGTCAGCCTGGGTGTTGAAGCCGGCAATTTCCCAGCTGCCTGCCGGATAGATCGCGGCGCGGCCCAGGGTGAACAGGTTCTGGCTGTCAGGGTAGGTCTGAGCTTCGTAGCCGTCACCCAGATAGGCACCCCATTTGGCCAGGGTGGCGTAGGGGGCAACCCACTGCTCATCGGTCAGCTTCTGCTCACCGGCGATCAGCGCACGACGGCCTTCTTCACCTTTCCAGTAGTTCGGACCGATGTTGTTGTAGCCCATTGTGGCCGCTTCCCACTGGTCATTGGTGCCCATGGCCATCGGGATGTAGCTGCCATCTGCCTTGAACGCTTCCAGCGCGGCAAAGAACTCAGCTTCGGTGGTCGGAACCTCTACACCAACTTCGGCGAAGGCGTCTTTGTTGTAGATGAAGCCGTGGATCACTGAGGCCATCGGCACACAGAAGCTGGCCGAGCCATCGTCGCTCTGCCATGCGGATTTCGCAACATCCGAGAAGTTGCTCATGCCGTCGACGTCGCCCAGATCGGCCAGGTGGCCCGCATCATAAAGCGCCAGCGAGGCGTCAAACGGGCGGCAGGTGATCAGGTCACCGGCCGAGCCTGCTTCCAGCTTGGAGTTCAGCACGGCGTTGTATTCTGCCGGGGCGGTGGGGTTGAAGTTCAGCTTGATGCCGGGGTTTGCGGCTTCAAAGGCGGGGATGATCTTGTCCTGCCACAGGGTCAGGTCATCGGTACGCCAGCTTTCGATGTTCAGCGTTACATCGGCGGCCAGTGCGCCGGATGCAGCCAAAGCGGTGCCCGACAAGAGGGCGCCAAAAATCGTCTTTTTCATTGTGGTTCTCCCGGTTGGTTATTTGACTTTGGGTCTTGCTTCCAAATGGCGCAGCGCGGGGCGCAGATGCCCTTCGCTGCGGGACAGCAGGTCGGCAGCTTGGGCAGGGCCCTCAGCACCGGCTGCAATGAGAATGGCGGGTTTCAGCGCGCCGCCGGTCTGACGCAGGGCGTCATTGGCGGTGTCTGCGTCTGCGCCGGTGATGGTGCAGACGATGCTGCGGGCGCGGCCGTGCAGCTTGATGTTGTCGGCGTGCATATTGACCATCATCCCGTCATGGATATGGCCCAGATGCCGCGCCATCAGCGTTGACAGCATGTTCAGCGCGATTTTCTGTGCGGTGCCCGCGCCCATCCGGGTGGAGCCTGAGATGACCTCAGCCGGGGTGGGCAGCAAAATGGCGTGATCGGCCATGTTCAGTAGCGGCGTGTCGGGGTTGTTGGCAATCCCGATCACCGTGGCCCCGGCCTGGGCTGCCAGGCGTGCAGCCTCCATCGGGTAGGGGGTGGTGCCGCTGGCCGAAAGGGTCAGGACCGTGTCGGCGTCGCTTAGATCTGCCAGCGCTGTGGCCAGACCGTCGGTGGCATCTTCGGTGTCGCCGGGCATGGAGGCCGTTGTGGGGATGCCCCCGGCCATCAGTATGCAGATGCGGCTTTCTGGAATGCCGAAGGTGCCGCCCAGTTCCATCGCATCGGCGGCGGCCATCAGGCCTGAGGAGCCAGCGGCCACGTAGAACAGCCGTCCGTTGCCGCGCAGGCTGTCGGCCATGGCTTTGGCACCGTCGCAAATCGCGGGAAGGGCGCTGCGCACGGCGCCTGCGGCTTCGATCTGACCAAGCGCCAGCACCTCACCCATCGCTTCCACCGGAAGCAGGTCCAGGCCCATGGCGTCCTTATGGAGCTGTTCTGTGGCTTTGGTCGTCAATCGAATCTCTCCCCTTTCCGGCAATCATACCTATGCAATACCATTAGTCTACCATTTTGTGACGCTTTCGTTGAAATCGATTGAATTGGCGTGAAATTTTCGAAATTTACGGTATTTGGTCTTAGTTAGGTATTCAAATTGGAGTGCGGGTATTATAAAGGTGTCACTATGGTTGAGCTGAGACATGATTCCATTCTGGCGGTTGATGGCGGCGGCACGCGGTGCCGTCTGGTGCTGTGTGCAGGTGCGGCTGGGCGCTGGTCTGTTGAGATGGGCTCGGCCAATGTGTCCTCAGATTTTGAAGGTGCCGCGGCGCAGATCCGCGCGGGTCTGACGGCGCTTGCCGCGGAAAGCGGCGCGTCAGAGGAGGCGCTGCGCGACGTGCCCGCCTATCTGGGGCTGGCCGGGATTACTGGCCCGGCCTTGGCGGAGCGGCTGCAAAATGCACTGCCTTTCAAACATGTGCGGATCGCGGATGATCGCCCCATTGCCTTACGTGGTGCGCTGGGCGCGCAGGATGGCGCGGTGGCCCATTGCGGCACGGGATCTTTTTTTGCCCTGCAGGCTGGCGGCGATATGCGCTTTGCCGGTGGCTGGGGGCTGGTTTTGGGCGATGAGGCGTCTGCTGCCTGGCTGGGGCGTCTTGCCTTGAACCGGGTGTTGGCCATTGTTGACGGGCTGGCCCCGGCAACAGACCTCAGCGCGGATATTCTGGCGGACCTTGGCGGGCCCGCAGAAATTGTTGCGTTCGCGGCGGGGGCGAAACCGGTTGAGTTTGGCCGTTTGGCGCCGAAAGTCAGCGCTGCGGCGGAGGCGGGGGATGACCTGGGACGCAGTCTGATGCAGGCGGCAGCCGATCACATCGCCACCACACTGGCGCTTTTGGGTTGGCAGCCGGGGCAGGTGCTGTGCCTCACCGGCGGTATCGGGCCGCTTTATGGCGCCTATCTTCCAGAGACGTTGCAAGCCGCCATTGGTGCGCCACAAGCCACCCCACTAGAGGGGGCGCTGGCCCTGGCACGGCAGTTTTCAGAGGAGTTGCAGGCATGACAGTTGCGGATTTTCTGCGCCCTGACGGGTGGTTGGGTAAAGACAGCGGACCACGCTATGTGCAGCTGCGCCGCCGGCTGGAAGAGGCGATCAACACCGGTCTGTTGCAGCCCAACAGTTCGCTGCCGCCCGAACGTGAGATTGCCGACCTGACCGACCTGTCGCGGGTGACCGTGCGCAAGGCCATTCAGGAACTGGTGAAAAAGGGCGTTGTTGTTCAGCGTCAGGGCTCTGGCTCCTTCGTGCGTGAGGCTGAGCCGAAGGTGGAACAATCGCTGTCGCACCTGACCTCTTTCACCGCCGATATGAAACGGCGTGGGCTCGACACCACATCTAAATGGCTGGAGCGTGGTGTCTTCCTGCCTTCGCCCGAAGAAGTGGTGGCGCTTGGCCTGGCCTCGGATGCATCGGTGGCCCGGATTTATCGCCTGCGTGAGGCGGGTGGCCGCCCGATGGCGCTGGAAAAGGCAGCGCTGCCGCTGGACATCCTGCCAAACCCGCTGGATGTGACGACATCGCTTTATGCGCTGCTGGAGCAGCACGGCAACCGGCCAGTGCGGGCGGTGCAGAAAATCTCGGCGGTGAATTTGGAAAAACCCGAATGTGATCTGCTGGGCGTGCCCGAAGGCACCGCGGGCCTGTCGATCCAGCGGACCTCTTATCTGGAAAGCGGCCGCGTGGCCGAGTTTACCCAATCGCTTTACCGCGGTGACGCCTATGACTTCGTGGCGGAACTGCGTCACTCCTCCTAACTGATCTAACTGATAAGGTTCAGACATGACCCACCCCACCCAGATGCGCCGTGAAATCGAAGAAATCCCACAGGCGGTTGAGCGCCTGTTGAGCGAAGGGGCAGGGGCGGTGACCGGTGCGGCCAAAGCCGTGCGCGATGGTGACATCCGCTATCTGATTTCGGTAGCGCGCGGCTCCTCGGATCATGCCTGCACCTATCTGAAATACGCCTCTGAACTGATGCTTGGCCTGCCGATTGCCTCGGTCGGGCCCTCTGTGGCCTCAATCTACGGGGCGCCGCTGAAGGCGCAGGATGCGCTGTGCATCGCCGTCTCGCAGTCTGGTGCCAGCCCGGACATCGTGCAGCTGACCCAGCAGCTGACCGATGCCGGTGCCTATTCGGTGGCGATCACCAACAATGCGCAATCCGCGCTGGCCGGTGCCGCCTCAACCACGCTGCCCATTCACGCAGGCCCCGAACTGTCGGTGGCGGCCACCAAAACCTATGTGACCTCACTGGTGACCGGGCTGTGGCTGCTGGCGGAGATCAAGCAGGACGCTGCATTGCTGGCGGCGATCAAAGCCCTTCCGGCGCAGCTGGAGGCGGCGACCAAATGTGACTGGTCGGCAGTGGTCGATACGATTTCGGGCGGCTCGCTTTACACGCTGGGCCGCGGGCCAAGCTGGGCGATTTCCAATGAGGCGGCGCTGAAGTTCAAAGAGACCTGTCAGATCCACGCCGAAAGCTTCTCCTCTGCTGAGGTGTTGCATGGGCCGGTGTCGATTGTTGATGCCGGGTTCCCGGTGATCGGCTTTGCCGCGGCAGATGCGGCGGAACCTTCGCTGGTTGAGGTGGCGGACACCATCGCCGGCAAAGGGGCAAAGGTGTTTGTGACCTCTGACAAGGTAAAGGCCGCCAACACGCTGGAGCATGTGCGCACCGATCACTGGCTGGCAGATCCGATCCCGCTGGTGGTGTCATTCTATGCTATGGTGGAACAGGTGGCGGCCAAGATGGGCATCAACCCGGATGCGCCGCGCCACCTCAAGAAAGTGACGGAAACGGTATGAGCACCACCACCTATCACGGCGGGCTGATCTTTGACGGCGAGGTCCTGCATGACGGCGCAGCCTTGACGGTGCAGGATGGCACCGTCGTGGCGCTGGGGCCAGAGGCTGAGGCTGAGACTGGGGCGGATAGCCGCGGCGATCGGGTGGATCTGGCCGGTGATATCCTCAGTCCCGGATATGTCGATCTGCAGGTGAACGGCGGTGACGGTCTGATGCTGAACGACGCGCTGGAACTGGACACGCTGCGCCGGATGGGGCAGGCACATCGCCGCCTAGGGGCAACCCATATCCTGCCAACGCTCATCACCAACACGCTGGCCAAAACCGAAGCCACGATTGAGGTCACCAAAGAGGCAATCGCTGCAGGTGTGCCGGGCATTGCCGGCCTGCATCTGGAGGGGCCGCATCTGTCTGTGGCGCGCAAAGGCGCCCATGACGCCGCCCTGATCCGACCGATGGAAGACAGCGATGTTTTGATGCTGACCGCCGCAGCGCGGGATCTGCCGGCGCTGATGCTGACGGTTGCGCCTGAAAACGTCACGGTGGATCAGGTGGCCGCATTGGTTGAGGCCGGGGCCGTCGTCTCGCTAGGCCACACGGATGCGGATTTCGCAACCTGCACGGCTTATTTTGAGGCCGGCGCGCGCTGTGTCACCCATCTGTTCAACGCGATGAGCCAGATGGGCAACCGCGAACCGGGGCTGGTGGGGGCGCTGCTGAACAGCGGCTTGGCCTCAGCCGGGTTGATCGCCGATGCGGTGCATGTGCACCCGGCCACCATCCGCAACGCCTGGGCAGCCAAACAGGGCCCGGGGGAGATTTTCCTGGTCTCTGACAGCATGGCGCCCGCAGGCACCGATCAGGCTGAATTTACCCTGGAGGGACGCCGGATTGCCCGCCGCGACGGGCGCTTGACGCTTGAGGATGGCACCCTGGCCGGGGCGGATCTGGATCTGACCACCGCGGTGCAGGTGATGTGTGATCAGGTCGGTGTGCCACTGGCCGCAGCCCTGCGCGCCGCAACTTCGGTCCCTGCAGCCCTGATGGGGCTGGGCAATGGGATCGGGCGGCTTGAGGTTGGCGCAGCCAGTGAGCTGATCCGCATCCGCAGCGACCTTTCGGGCTGCGCTGCGGTGTAGGCTCAGGACCCATTAATTTTTCCGCCGGTGCTGGAACATTAATGGGTCCTGAGTCTAAGCGGCTTATTCGGCCACTGTCAGGATTTCCTCCAGCGGCTTTTTCATCTTGGCCACAGCGGGCACCTGCGCATCTTCGCGCGGGTGGCCCACGGCCACGATCATGATGGGCTTTTCCGATTCCGGACGGCCCAGCATCCCGTTCAGAAAACGCATCGGATTGGGTGTGTGGGTCAGGCTGACCAGCCCGGCGTGATGCAGCGCTGCCAGCAGGAAACCCGAGGCGATGCCGGTGCTTTCCGGCACGTAGTAGTTTTTGAACCTTGTACCGTCGTCAAACTGGCCCCAACGCTGGGCAAAGATCACGATCAGCCAGGGGGCCTCTTCCAGATGTGGCTTGTGGTCATTGGTGCCAATCGGTTCCAGCGCTTTCAGCCATTCATCGCCTGCACCCCCGTCATAAAAGCGGCGCTCTTCCTCTTCGGCGGCGTCGCGAATGCGGCGCTTCATCTCGGGGTTTGAGATGGCCACGAAATGCCAGGGCTGGTGGTTGGCGCCGGAGGGCGCGGTGCCAGCGGTGCGGATACAGTCCTCAATCACCTCACGCGGGACATCCCGGTCCGAATAATCCCGCACCGTATGGCGGCGTTTCATATGCTCATAAAACGCTTGGGCTGCTGCCTGCATTTCGGCATCGGTCATGTCGGCACGGTCTGGCAGGTTGACGGGCTGGTATTCAATGTGGTCGCGGGCGAACATGCGGGCTTCTCCTCTGGGTCTTTGAGGGCGCAGGGTATGTGGCACTGGTCGGGGCCGCATTCCTCAGCTATGAGGAAGACCTGATTGGATCCAAACGCCACACTGCCCCAATCCGAGCCCCCTGCGGCCCATCTGCGGCCCAAGCACTGCACAGGACTATAAACATGCGCGAAGACTTCCCTTTGCAGGCCCCTCTGCCAGATCTGGCGGCGCCGCTGTCGGCCGTGACCCCGTTGCTTGAGGCAATAGGTCAGCCGGTGTTTATTCAGGCCGCGATGCAGTTTGCCAAGCAGATGACCGGCGCCGATTTCACCTCGCTCTACTGTGAAGGGGACCGGGATGCGCCGCTGCTGATGGGCACTGCATCCCATCTGGGCCAGTTGCGCGCAGATCGTGCGGCGGTTGGTTATCAGCGTCATTGGGGCGAAGATCGCAATGCCGCTTTGCTGCTAGGGGCCGAAGGCGAGGGTGATTTTTTCAGCCATCATGAGGCGGAAGATCTGACCTCCTTCACCTATCGGCGGGATTGTTATGATCTGCCCGGGATCACCAGCCGGGTCAGTATGGTGCGGCGGCGGCCGGGCTTTGGCCTGGCGGTCAGTCTTTATAGCTCGACCGAGTTCGGTACCTTTCCGATCACGGCCCGCGATGGGTTGATCGCCACAATGGCCACGATCATGGCCGCGGCGGAGCGTCATGTTGGCTTTACCCTGAAAGAGGCAGAGGCCGGCGATCAGGACGTGCAGGCACGCCTTGCGCTGAACCATCCGACGCTGACCAAACGTGAACGCGAAGTGGCGGCCATGACCATCAAAGGGCGCACCGCGGCGGAGATTGCTGCGATCTTGGGGGTGGCTGAGACGACGGTGATCACCCACCGCAAAAAGGCCTACAAGCGGATGAACGTCACCTCAATGCGTGAATTGCTGGCGCGGATGTGACCATCAGGCGGCGGCGTGCAGCAGCTGTTCCAACACGTCTGAGGGCAGGGCAACCGGGTTCGCCTTCATCGAGGAGGAGGCCGCTGCCGCATCGGCAATCGCGGCAAAGGTTTCTGGCGATACGCCCATGGCCGCCAGCCCCGGCAGGCCGTGCTGCGCGCTCCATTGTTCCAGCGTGCTGCGGCGTTCGGTCAGGCTGCCGTCGATCCAATCCTGCACCTCATCAAACCGGTCCAGTAGATCCGGCTGGCCCGCGCAGGCCTCGCGGTTGGCCTTCAGCACATGGGGCAACAGCGCGCCGCAGATCGCGCCATGTGGGGCGGTGGGGGCAACACCTCCGATCACACCGGCCAGCCCGTGCACGGCGCCAAGGCCCGCGTTGGCCAGCGCCAGACCGCCGCAGAGGCTGGTGAAGGCCAGATCGTCCCGCGCCGCCGGGTCTTCGTCTTGCATCAACTGCCGCAGGGCCGACAGACCGCGGGGAATGGCGGCGCGGCACAGCGCGTCGGTCAGCGGGTTGGCACGGGCGCTGAGGTAGGGTTCGATCACCTGCGTCACAGCATCAAGGCCCGAGGCCAGCGTTACCGCCTTGGGGGTGTTATCTGTCAGGCCTGGGTCCACCAGCGCCAGATCGGCCAGCATCCGGGCATCGCGCAAGGACACTTTGCGGGCATGTTCGGGCACGGTGATCACCGCGTTCTTGGTCACCTCGGCGCCGGTGCCTGCGGTGGTTGGGATGGCGACGAAGGGCAGGGGATCGGCGGTCAGCGGCAGACCCTTGCCCACCACCTCCAGATGGTCCATCGCGCCGCCCGGGGCAGGGATGAGCGCGGCCACCGCCTTGCCCAGATCAATCGCTGCCCCGCCGCCGAGGGCGACCACGCAATCCACGCCTGCGGCCTGCGCCTCAGAAATGGCTGCGTTCAACAGGGGCAGATCGGGTTCTTTGGCGCAGGTGAAGGGTGCCACCTGCACCCCAAGGGCGCTGAGCGCCGGGATCAGCGCGCCGCCGTGGCGGGCGCTGGCCCCTTGCACCAGAAAGACGCGGCGCCCAAGGGCCGCGATGGCCTCGGGCGCCTCGGCGATCACGCCGCGGCCGAAACGGATCCGTCCGGCGCTGGCGAAATCGAAGGGGCTCATACGCTTAAGGTTGCCTGAACCGCGCGTTGCCAGCCGGCGTAGCGTTCATCGCGCGCCTCAGCCGCCATATCCGGGGTGAAGCGGTTTTCCAGCGCCCAGCTGTCTGCAAAGCCTGCCATGTCAGGGTAGATCCCCGCCTGCATGCCCGCCAGCCAGGCCGCACCCAGGGCGGTGGTTTCCAGAACCTCAGGTCGGTCCACCGGGGCGCCAAGAATGTCGGACAGGAACTGCATCGCCCAGTCCGAAGCACTCATGCCGCCATCCACCCGCAGCACCTGTTCACCGCCCTCATGACCGGCCCAATCGGCAGTCATCGCTTCCAGCAGATCGCGGGTCTGGTAGCCGACGCTTTCCAGCGCCGCCTTGGCAAATTCCGCCGGGCCGGAGTTGCGGGTCAACCCGTAAACCGCACCGCGGCATTCGGCGTTCCAATAGGGCGCGCCAAGGCCGGTGAAGGCGGGCACCATGATGACGTTCTGCGCCGGATCGGCACTTTCGGCCAGAGGCTGGGTTTCCTTGGCTTCGCGGATGATCTTCAGCCCATCGCGCAGCCATTGCACCACGGCGCCCGCGATAAAGATCGATCCTTCGAGCGCATAGGTCGGTTTGCCATCCAGCTGGTAGGCGATGGTGGTCAGCAGGCGGTTGTTGGACTGCACCGGCGTGTCGCCGGTGTTCAGCAGGGCAAAGCAGCCGGTGCCATAGGTCGATTTCAACATGCCGGGCTGGAAACAGGCCTGACCCACCGTGGCGGCCTGCTGATCGCCAGCCACCCCGGTGATCGGGATTTCGCGCCCAAAGAGATCGGCGCGGGTGACACCGAAATCGGCGGCGCAATCCTTGACCTCGGGCAGCATCTGCATCGGGATGTTGAGCAGATCACAGATCGTCTGGCTCCACCGGCCTTTGCGGATATCGTAAAGCAGGGTGCGCGCGGCATTGGTGGCATCAGTGGCATGCACCTTGCCGCCGGTCAGTTTCCAGATCAGGAAGCTGTCCACAGTGCCAAACAGCAATTCACCCGCCTCGGCGCGGGCCCGCGCGCCCTCCACATTGTCCAGCAGCCAGGCCAGTTTCGTGCCCGAGAAATACGGGTCCAGCAGCAGGCCGGTGCGGTCGGTGAACATCGCCTCATGGCCCGCCTCACGCAGGGCGGCGCAGGTATCGGCGGTGCGCCGGTCCTGCCAGACAATGGCGTTGTGGATCGGTTTGCCGGTGGCTTTGTCCCAGACCACGGTGGTTTCGCGCTGGTTGGTGATGCCGATGGCGGTGATGTCTTCGGGCGACAGGCCCGCGCGTTCGATGGCGGCGCGGCAGGTGCCGGCGGTGGTGGACCACAGATCGGCCGGGTCATGTTCCACCCAGCCCGAGGCGGGGAAATGCTGCGGGAATTCTTCCTGCGCCGAGGCGGTGATCTTCAGATCTTTGTCAAACAGGATCGCCCGCGACGACGTGGTGCCCTGATCGATGGCCAATACATATGTCATATGTCCCCCCAAGGCAGCCTATCCATCTGGCTGCCGGTAGCTGTGCACTCTCATTTCTTTGCGTTGCGCCCAAGGTCCCCGGCATTCGGGGTCTCCACCCTGTGGGGCGCAACGGGTTCTGGCCAGAGTGGCCGTAATTCTTAATCCGTTTCAAGCCGTGTTTATACGGGGCCATGACGGCCCCAATACGGCCCCAACATCTCCTGCGGCGGTTAGGCGCGGGCGGCCTGCATCCAGTCCTGCAGGGTGGCCACCTGATCCTTGTTGAGCCGCAGCCCCAGTTTGGAGCGGCGCCAGATCACATCTGCGGCCTCCACCGCAAATTCGCGATCCATCAGCCAGCGCACCTCACGTTCGGTCAGGGTGGCGCCAAAATCCTGGCCCAGATCCGCAGCGCTTTCGGCGCCGTTCAGGATCTGTGCGGCTTCGGTGCCATAGGCTTTGATCAGGCGCAGGGCCCATTTCTGGGTCAGGAACGGATAGTTGCGCTGCAGATCCTCCACCAGGAAATCGCGGTTCTTCACCTCAAAGTTCCCACCGGGCAAAGGCACGCCTGCGGTCCAGTCGCCCTGACGGGTCGGCAGGTGTTTGTTGATCTTTTCCAGCGCGCTTTCGGCCAGTTTACGATAGGTGGTGATCTTGCCGCCAAAGACGTTCAGCAAGGGGGCGCCGCCGGTGGCATCCACCGTCAGCGTGTAGTCCCGCGTGGCTGCGGTGGCCGAGCTGGCACCGTCATCATAAAGCGGGCGCACGCCGGAATAGGTCCAGACCACATCGTCGCGGCTGACCGGCTGTTTGAAGTAACGGCTGGCAAAGGCGCAGAGGTAATCCTGTTCCGCTTCGGTGCAGACCGGCGGGTTTGACGGATCATCATGGTCCTGATCGGTGGTGCCAATCAGGGTGAAGTCATTCTCATAGGGAATGGCAAAGATGATGCGGCCGTCTTCGCCCTGGAAGAAGTAGCATTTGTCGTGATCGTAGAGTTTCTTGGTCACGATATGGCTGCCGCGCACCAGCCGGACCCCTTCGGTCGAGTTGCTGCGGATTTTCTGCCGGATGATATCACCGACCCAGGGACCGCCGGCATTGACCAGCATCCGGGCCTGATGGGTGATCTCTTCGCCGCTGTCGCGATCGCGGGTGGTGACGCGCCACAGATCGCCGCTGCGTTCGGCGTTCAGCACTTCGGTGCGGGTCATCACCTTGGCGCCGCGCGCTTCTGCGTCGCGGGCATTCAGCACCACCAAACGGCTGTCTTCGATCCAGCAGTCCGAGTATTCAAACGCCTTGGCAAAGCGCTGCTGAAGCGGCGCCCCTTCCGGGCCATCGCTGAGGTCAACGGAACGGGTGCCGGGCAGGATTTCACGGCCACCCAGATTGTCATACATGAACAGGCCCAGCCGGATCAGCCAGGCCGGGCGGCGCCCCTTCATCCAAGGCATCACAAAGCTCAGCAGGCGGGAGGTGGGCGTTTCAGATTCAAACCGCATATCAGGGTGATAGGGCAGCACAAACCGCATCGGCCAGGAGATGTGCGGCATGGCCTTCAGCAGGGTCTCCCGCTCAATCAGCGCTTCGCGCACCAGCCGAACCTCAAAGTATTCCAGATAGCGCAGCCCGCCATGAAACAGTTTGGTCGAGGCCGAAGAAGTGGCCGAGGCCAGATCGTTCATTTCAGCCAGTTTCACGCTCAACCCGCGGCCTGCTGCGTCCCGGGCGATGCCGCACCCGTTGATGCCCCCTCCGATGACGAAAAGGTCGGTGATCTCGGGTTTGGTTTCATGCACGGACACGGGCGCTTCTCCTGACTGTCTGAAAATGGGGAATACTCTTTTGCCCAGCGGAGTCAACGTAATTTTTCGTTTGTGTTCGTTTGTGTTCGCATGTGCGTGCCGCGAAGATCCTTCTGTATTCGGCCCTATAGAGGTGTCGGGGCGTTGCGGGCGTGCTGTGCAACGGGGCGCGACTGCGCTGAAATGTTCGTTTTTTCTCTTTGCCTTTCGCCTGCTTGCACCGGCGCGCAGTTTCGCGCACTGTCGGCAAAACAGTTGGGGGCCGGATGAAACTCTCTTTTCGTCAGTCAGATATCTTGGAAATTGCCCGGGTCGAAGGGCGTGTGGTGGTGGAAAATCTGGCCGACCGGTTTGGCGTCACCGTGCAGACCATCCGCCGCGACCTGTCAGAACTGGCGGATGGCGGCAAATTGGAACGGGTGCATGGCGGGGCGGTTCTGCCCTCAGGCGTTACCAACCTGCACTATGAAGACCGGCGCGCGCTGAGTGCTGAGGCAAAAACGCGTATCGCCCGCGCCTGTGCGGCCGATATTCCCGATGGCGCGTCGCTGTTTTTGAACATTGGCACCACAACCGAAGCTGTGGCGCGGGAATTGTTGAGCCACCGCAACCTGATGGTGGTGACCAACAACATCAACATCGCCAATATCCTCGTTGCAAATGAAAGCTGCGATATCGTGGTGACCGGCGGCAGCCTGCGCCGGGTGGATGGCGGCCTGCTGGGGGATCTGGCGGTGACCACCATTCGGCAGTTCAAGTTTGATCTGGCGGTGATCGGCTGTTCAGCGGTGGATGCCAGTGGGGACCTACTGGATTATGATCTGCAAGAGGTCAGCACCAGCCGCGCGATCCTCGAATCAGCGCGCTCTGCCTGGCTGGTGGCCGATCACAGCAAGTTCCAAAGACAGGCGCCAGCACGCATCGCATCCCTCAGTCAGATCGATCGCTTTTATACTGACGTTGCGTTGCCACAGGCCCTGTCACAGCAGTGTTCTGACTGGGATACACAGCAAGTTGTGGTGTCTAACCCAACGTAATCGCACGAAAACCCACAAAATAAGGGGTGCGACGATAAAACAAGGCGGTTTTGCAAGAACCATACCAATGGCTATCTAAAATCGCGCATTGGGAGGGGCGGTGCCTATTTCCGCAGCGAAACAGGTACATTAGCCGCCATGAAAGCTTTGCCTGCATATTGTCTCATGGCTGGTGGCGTCCTGACCGTACTGGGTCTGGAGGTTGCCGGATTCGCCATGGCTGCCGAAATGGTCCCGGGTGAACCGGTCCTGGTGGTGGCACCGCCGTGGTCCGGTGGGGCCGAGGCTGTTGTCGCGTCTGCAGGTGGCGCAATTGTGGGGCCGACACAGGCCCCCCTTTCCGTTCTTGCAACGGGCGCAAGTGAAGAAGCTTTCCGCGAGAGTGGCGCCTGGTTCCTGCTGAGCCCAAGCGCCCTTAGCTCTTTCTGTGTAACGAAGGATACGGTATAATGTCGGTTAACAAACAGGAGAAATCGAAGGATTTCTCGGGCACGGCCCGTCTGGTGGCCCTGGGGATGATGCCCCTTGGGCCAATTTCTGCGTTTGTGGTGGGTGGTCCGCTGCTGACGGTGGTGGCTGCGGCTCTGATCTTTGCGGGTCTGGCGCTGATCGCCCCCAAGCTGGATGACAAAACGCGCCCCATGATGATTGCGGTGGCGCTGGTCGGTCAATGTGTGGCCTTCACCTCGGCCTTCTCGGGCCATGCCTGGCAAATCGACACGCATATGCTCTTCTTCGCCGTACTGGCGATTGTTGCGACCATGGGCTCACTGCCCGCGCTGATCGTGGGTGTTGCGGTCACCGCCGTGCATCACCTCAGCTTTGGCCTGTTCCTGCCGTCGCTGGTGTTCCCGGAGATGTCTCTGGTTGAAACGCTGGGCCGTGTTGTGCTGCACGCCGTTATTGTTCTGTTCGAAGCCGGCATTCTGGCCTGGTCGATGATCCGTTCTGCTGCCGCTGATGCGGAAATCCGTCAGGCCCGTGAAGATCTGGCCGAAAGCGTTGCTCAGGCGGAGCAGGCGCAGGTTGACGCCGAAGAGGCCCGCGAAGCTGCTGTGGCTGTGGCCGATCGCACCCGCCGCGAAGGTCAGCGTGCTGCAACGGCTGTTGAGCAAATTGCCTCGGCCGCAAATGCCGCAGCCGATCATGCGGGCAGCGCTCAGAATGTGATGTCCCGCACCCGTGAAGAGGCGGAACGTTCCAGCGGTGTTGTGACCCGTGCCCATGACGCCATGGATGCGATCAAGTCCAGCTCTGAGAAAATCACCACCATCATTGGTGTGATTGATGAAATTGCCCGTCAAACCGACCTTCTGGCGCTGAACGCTGCTGTTGAATCGGCCCGTGCCGGTGAAGCAGGTCGCGGCTTTGCCGTGGTGGCCACCGAGGTGCGCAAACTGGCGCAGCGCTCGGCCGATGCCAGCAAGGAAATTCGTGAATTGGTCATCACCTCGTCTGAGCAGGTGGATCACGGTGTGGAGCTGGTTGGCGAAACCGGCAGCGCCCTGACCCGTATCGCTGACGCGGTGGCTGAGCTGAACGAAGTTCTGACCGAAATCGCCGCAGGTGCTGCGGATCAGTCCGAAGGTCTGGCCCAGGTGAACATCGCCATCTCGCGTATCGATACCCTGCGTGATGAAAGCGACGTTCCAGCCGGGGAAGAGGCGCCAAGCTTTGACCTCAGCATGGACGATGATGATGGGGAAGAGGTGGATTTCACCGCCAAGGCGGCCTGATCCAACCCTCAAATCCCTGACCCCGTATCAAGGAAACGCCTCACGTAAGTGGGGCGTTTTCTTGTGTTTTCGGCAGGGGGCTGCGGTGTGGGAGGGGGCTGCACCCGTTTTGCAATCATCTTGCAACCGGTTGCAAATTTTGCTTGACGCTGTCCGGCCAAACCGGCACCCTAACGAAAATGCTCAGCACCTGCGGAACGGGGTCCCCGGACCGCGACCACTGGGTTGGAACAGGGAAGGGGCCGCCAGAACAGGCGGCCAGAGGAATGAATATGTCTGTGAAATTTGCCGTTTTGGGGGCGGGCCGTATCGGTCAGGTCCACGCGTCGACCATTGCTGCCGTGCCGGGGGCTGATCTTGTCGCTGTAGCCGATGCAATGCCAGCCGCCGCTGCCGCAGTTGCCGCTGCCCATGGCTGTGAGGTCAAAACAATTGATGACATCGCGGCCGATGCCGGGGTGGATGCCGTGATCATCGGCACCCCAACGGACACCCATGCCGATCTGATCGAACAGTTTGTGCGGGCCGGCAAAGCTGTGTTCTGCGAAAAACCGGTCGATCTCAGCCTTGAACGGGTGAAATCCTGTCTGGAGGTTGTGCAGGCTGAAGGCGGCAAGCTGATGGTGGGCTTCAACCGCCGCTTTGATCCCGATTTCCGCGCCGCCCATGCCGCCATTCAGCAGGGCCGCATCGGCAAGGTTGAGATGGTCACCATCACCAGCCGCGATCCCGGCGCGCCGCCGCCGGAATACATCACCCGCTCCGGCGGGATCTTCCGCGATATGACCATCCATGATTTCGATATGGCGCGTTGGCTGCTGGGCGAAGAGGTGACAACGGTGCAGGCGGCAGCCTCGGTTCTGGTCGATCCTGAAATTGGCAAACTGGGGGATTATGACAGCGCCAATGTGATCCTGACCACCGCCTCAGGCCAGCAATGTGTCATCACCAATTCCCGCCGGGCGACCTATGGCTATGACCAGCGCATTGAGGTGCATGGCTCCGAAGGGTCGGTAACGGCGGAAAACCAGCGTGAGGCGCGCATTGAGATTGCCGATGAAAAAGGCGCCCATCGCCCACCTTTGCTGAACTTCTTCATGACCCGCTACACGGCAGCCTATGCCAATGAAATCGCCGAATTTGTTGATGCACTCAACACTGGCGGCGCGATGCCGACCACGGGGCACGATGGGCTGATGGCCCTGGCGCTGGCAGATGCGGCGCTGTTGTCCGTGGCTGAGGGCCGCGTTGTCCATGTGTCGGAGGTGCTAGGCGATGGCTGATCTCCTGCGCAAACCCAATGGGAACACCGGCAAGGTACATGACATCTCCCCGGACTCTGCCGGCTGGTCCTATGTCGGCTTCACCCTCTACCGGTTGCACCCCGGCGACAGCGCGTCAGAACACACTGGATCCGAAGAGGTCATCCTGGTGCTGGTCGAAGGTAAGGCCGCGATCCAGGCCGCAGGTCAGGACTTTAGCGTGATGGGCGATCGGATGAACGTCTTTGAAAAGACGCCGCCGCATTGTGTCTACGTGCCCGGCGCCAGTGACTGGTCCGCCGTGGCTGAAACAGATTGCACCCTTGCCGTCTGCAAGGCGCCCGCCCGTGGGGACTATCCGGTGCAGCAGATCGGCCCGGCAGAGATCGCCTTGGAAGAGCGCGGCACCGGCACCAACTTGCGCCATATCAACAACATCGCCATGGAAGGACGGGACGTGGCCGGCAGCCTGTTGGTGACCGAGGTGTTCACCCCCGCAGGCCATTGGTCCAGCTACCCGCCGCACCGCCATGACGAAGATAACTTCCCTGAGATGACCTATCTTGAGGAAACCTATTATCACCGCCTGAACCCTGATCAGGGCTTTGGCATTCAGCGGGTTTACACCGAAGATGGCGCGCTGGATGAAACCATGGCAGTCAGCTCGCATGATGTGGTGCTGGTGCCCAAAGGCCACCATCCCTGCGGATCGCCCTATGGCTATGAGATGTATTACCTCAACGTGATGGCCGGGCCGCTGCGCAAATGGCGGTTTGAAAACGACCCGGCACATCACTGGATCTATGAGCGGGACAATTGAGCCGCAGTTCAGCAGTGAAAACGGTGCAAAAGGGCAGGTCGCCTTGAAATACGGATCTGAATGGGGTTGAACGCGGAGAAAGGATAGGCGGGCGCTGGTGCGGACGGTTGAAACTGTCAGGGGATACAGCGGCCCGGATAAGATGAGGTCACGATGGGTGTCACACTGAAGGAAGTTGCCGAACGCGCCGGGGTGTCCCGGTCGGCCGTGTCGCGCACTTTCACCGATGGTGCCTCGGTCTCGGACAAGATGCGGCGCAAGGTCGAAAAGGCGGCGGCGGATCTGGGCTATCACCCCAATGCGCTGGCCTCCAGCCTGACCACCGGGCGCACCAAGCTGATTGGTCTTGTCTCCAACAACTTCCACAACCCGCTGTTTCTGGAAATCTTTGACCTCTTCACCCGCGGTCTGCAGGACAAGGGCCTGCGGCCGCTGCTGGTGAACCTGTCTGATGAGACCGATCCGCAAAACTCGGTCCGGATGCTGCGGCAATATTCGGTGGACGGGGTTGTTGTGGCCTCCTCCACACTGCCCCCCAGTTTTGCCCAAGCCTTCCGCGATGCAGGTGTGCCGGTGGTGCACAGCTTCGGCCGCTCCTCCGCAGCTACGCAGGTGCATGTGGTCGGCATCGACAACGTGGAATGCGGCCGGATGGCGGCGCGCACCCTGGTCGAACGCGGATACGGCAGCGTCGGGTTTCTGGGCGGTCCTGTTACTGCGACCTCGACCCAGGACCGTCTGACCGGGTTTCTGGAACAGATGGAAAGCTACCCGGATGTGGCGCACAGCCATTCCTATGCTGAGGCGTATTCGTTTGAGGCCGGGCGCGCAGAAATGCAGCGGCTTTTGGACAGCGGCGCCCGTGCCGATGCGTATTTCTGCGGCGACGATGTGCTGTCAATCGGGGCCCTGTCCGCGGTGGCCGATGCCGGTTTGAAGGTGCCCGAAGAGATCGGGATCATTGGCCTCAATGATATGGAAATGGCGGCCTGGGAAAACATCGACCTGACCACGATCCGCCAGCCGATCAAGGAAATCGTCAGCGCTTCAATCGAGATGATGAGCGCCATGCTGGACGATCCCAGCCGCTACCCCGAAGCGCGGATTTTTCCCTGCTCGGTCGTAGAACGCGGGACGCTGCGGCGGGTGTGAACTGCCCGACGCATTTGAGGCCACGGTCAAGAGCTTTCCTCAAAATCACGGAAAAGCTTAACGAGCTTTGCCATGTCTTCTGACGACACAATAGACTGCAATGGATCCTTCTCCAATTCGACCAGGGCTTCGTATTCCTGTTCTGTCGTGATCTTTCCTCGGGCCACCACCTTTTTGGCGGTCATTTCGGCAAAGTTGGACGCTGCAAAAAAGTCATAGCCAAAGTCTTCTTTGAACCGTTTGAGGTATCGCTCAATTTCCACGGCATACGCGGGATTGGCAGAAAGCTGTCTGAAGTCGCTTGCGGTGTGGGAATACCACTGACGAACTTCGTTTAAGATGAAATTTGCAGATTTGCCTTTGGCGTTGTCGAAAGCCTCGAGAAAGAATGACGAAGGCACCACGATTTGGTTGAGATCTTCTTGAGTGACTTTGCCGCGTTCCTGTTCTATCGCGCTTATGGCCCAACTCCGGTAATGTTCCAAACCTTCCAACAGTCGCAGTAGGTCCTTGCGCGCGGCTTCTTTGTTTGTCGTCAGGGGCATATGGGCGGTCTCGTAAACTCGATTTGGAAAACCTTGCAACTGGGCCGGTCACCGTCAAGGTGACACGCCGGGCGCAAATCAACATTGCCTGATCTTGCCTGATCCGGGCTGCGCGTTAAGGTGCCCGCATGAAACCTGAGTTTACCGGAAGATGCTTGTGTGGCGCGGTGCATTTCAACGTGACCGCCGCGCCCGTTGTTGTGGCACAATGCCATTGCGACGAATGCCGCCGCCTGTCCGGCACCGGCCATAGCATTGGCGCGATGTTTCCGCGCGCAGCTGTTCAGATCGAAGGCGAGATTGCCGAACACAGCTATCAGGGTGCGTTGGGGGCGACGGTGACGAAGTGGTTCTGCCCCCGCTGCGGCAGCCCGATTTTCGGATGCAACACGCGGGCGCCGGATCATATCACCTTGCCGCTGGGCGCTTTTGACAATGCTGTGGATTTGTCGGTGCAGGTGGTGATCTTTGAACGGGATCGGCCGCATTGGGACCAACTGGGGCCGGATGTTGACCGGTTTGACACGCAGCCCGACTGGACGCCGGATTGAAAAAGGCCGGTGTGTTCCCCGGCCTTTGATGTCGTCAGTCTCGTAGGCGATCAGCGGAACATCGGGGGACGGGCGTCCATCCATGTGCCGTCAGCCTTGGCTGAGGCCACCGCGGTTTCCACCGCCGCCATGGACCGCAGACCATCCGCGGCCCCGGGCAACCCGTCGCGCACCTCACCCGCGATGGCGTCAGCCAGATCGCAGTAGATGTTGGCCACCGCCAGCGGGAAACCTTCGGGGTGGGCGATGGCGACGCGGCTGAGGCGCTGGGCGTCTTCGTAAAGGCCGCCTTCGCCTTTTTCGATCACCTGCGTGCGGCCGCCAACCGGGGTATAGATCAACTGGTTTGGCTGTTCAGAGGCCCAGCGTAGACCGCCGGTTTCGCCAAAGACCTGTATGTCAAACCCGTGCTGCCGCCCTATCGCCACCGAAGAGGTCCAGAGCCGCCCAACCGTGCCGCCGCTCATGCGGAAGTTCAGCATGGCGTCATCTTCCAACTCTCGCGAGGCGATGGTGGAGGCAAAATCGGCCGAAAGCTTTTCGACCTCATCATCACAGATGAAGCTGGCCATATGCAGCGCGTGGATGCCGCAATCGGCAAACTGGCCCGAGACACCGGCCATCGCCGGATCATAGCGCCAACGCACCCGCGGATTGTCCGCATCCGTGGCATCGCCGTGGTGGCCATGGGCAAAGTTTGTCACCACAAGGCGCACCTTGCCGATCTCACCGGCGCGCACCATCGCGCGGGCCTGACGCACCATCGGATAGGCGGAATAGCAGTAGTTTACCGCGCAGATCTTGCCGGTCTTTTCGGCAACCTTCACGATCTCTTCGCCTTCCTCAACCGTCATGGTCATCGGCTTTTCACACAGCACGTTGAAGCCCGCCTCAAGGAAGGCCTTGGTGATTTCAAAGTGCGTCGCATTGGGTGTGGCCACGGTGACCAGATCAATCCGGTCCTCGCGTGTTTTTTCACCAGCCAGCATCTCCTGCCAGTCGCCATAAGCGCGGTCGGCGGCGATGCCCAGGCGCTGACCATAGTCGCGCCCCACCTCGGGGCGGTGATCCAGCGCGCCGGCCACCATTTCAAAGCGGCCATCCGCCAAGGCGCCCAGACGGTGGGCCGGGCCGATCTGGCTGCCTTCGCCGCCGCCGATCATGCCCCATTTCAATTTGGTCATGAGGTGTCCTCCCTCAGATGTCGATCTTTTCAAATCTTGTGCAAAGGCTTCAGGTGAAGCCGATGCTTTCCAGATATTCACGGTTCACCTTGGCATCGCCCACAGGATCAGGATCCAACAGCGGATCGCAGTCCTGTTCAACGGTGCACCAGCCTTCAAAGCCGCTGTCCAGCAACAGCTGCCGCACGGCGGGGAAGTCGACGTCGCCATCGCCAAGGTTACAGAAAATCCCCTGTCCACAGGCATCATAGAAGCCGGTGCGGTTGGCGATCACCTCGGCCTTTACCTTAGGATCGATGTCTTTGAAGTGCATGTAAGAGATGCGATCCATATAGCGCTTCATGAAGGCAACCGGATCAAACCCCGCGTAGGAATGGTGGCCGGTGTCAAAGCAGATCTTCAGGATCTTTTCATCCACCTCATTCAGCAGACGCTCCAGCTCGGGCTCAAAATCCATGAAACCCGCCGCATGGGCGTGGATGCCGACGGTCAGGCCATATTCCTCGGTGCCGATGCGGGCGCTTTCGGCCAGACGGTCGCGGAAGGCGGTCCATTCGGCCTTGTCCATCTGCTCGGCCTCTGCCGCGCGGCCTGCGGTGGGGGCGCGCCGTTCTGAGATCGAGTCAATCAGCACCAGATGTTTGGCTCCATGCGCCACCAGCGCCTTGCAGGTGCGGTGGGTGCCGTCCAGCACATCTTCCCACTGGGCGGGATCGTGATAGGCGCGGAAGACCACACCGCCGATCAGCTCCAGATCATGTTCGGCCAATGCCTCACCCAGCACGGCCGGGTCTTCGGGCATGAAGCCAACTGGGCCCAGTTCGATGCCCTTATAGCCTGCGGCGGCGCAGTCTTTCAGCACCAACTGCCAGCTGGGATTGCGCGGATCGTTGGGGAATTCCACACCCCAGGAACAGGGGGCGTTGCCAATGCGGATACTCATGGTCAGGATCTCTGTAAGTGGTTTTCAGGGGTTTCTGTGACGGCCGACAAATCACTTTGCAACCGGTTGCAAAAAACTGTAGCTTGGGATTCGAAAACGCGCAAGCGGCAATCGGCATGGTCGGATAAATGGGAGTTCCGGCGATGACATCGGGAGGACATAACGGTGAGTGACAAGACGGTTCAGCTGACCACGGCGCAGGCCATCATTCGCTGGCTGGAAAACCAGTATATCGTGATCGACGGGCAGGAAATGCGTCTGTGCGGCGGTGGCTTTGGCATCTTTGGGCATGGCAATGTGACCTGTCTGGGGGAGGCGCTGCATGAGGTGCAGGAAGAGCTGCCGCTTTATCGCGGTCAGAATGAGCAGAGCATGGGCTTTGCTGCCGCCGCTTACGCCAAACAATGGCTGCGTCAGCGGTTTATGTTCTGCACCGCCTCGGCAGGGCCGGGCACGGCGAACCTTGTGACCTCGGCTGCATTGGCACATGCCAACCGGCTGCCGATGCTGATGCTGTGCGGCGATACCTTCATCACCCGCCTGCCGGATCCGGTGTTGCAGCAGCTGGAACACTTTGGCGATCCCACCTACGGGGTCAACGACGCCTTCAAACCGGTGGTGCGCTACTGGGATCGGATCACCCACCCGGCGCAGATCATCCAGTCGCTGCCCAATGCCATTGCCACCATGCTGGATCCTGCCGATTGTGGCCCGGCGTTTCTGGGGCTGCCGCAGGATGTGCAGGGCTGGACCTATGACTATCCTGAGGTCTTCTTTGAAAAGAAGGTGCACCGCATGCGCCGTCAATCCGCCGATGTGGCCGAATTGGCCGATGCAGCAGCGCTGCTGAAATCGGCAAAACGCCCGATGATCATCGCCGGTGGCGGGGTGCAATATTCCGGCGCGGTGGCGGAGCTGACGGCCTTTGCCGAGGCGCATCAAATCCCTGTGGTGGAAACCATCGCCGGTCGGGCCAACCTGCTGGACACGCATGTGCTCAACATCGGTCCTATCGGTGTCACCGGGTCGGACTCGGCCAACACCATCGCTGAAGAGGCTGATGTGATTGTCGCCGTTGGCACCCGTCTGCAGGATTTCACCACCGGCTCCTGGACCGCTTTTGCCAAAAGCGCGCGATTCATTTCGGTAAACGCGGCCCGTCATGATGCCGGCAAACACCGGTCCTTGCCGGTGGTGGGCGATGCCAAACTGGCGCTGCCCGCGCTGAATGCTGCCTGCGCCGGATATGTCGCGCCGCAAGAATGGGTCGATCACGCCAAGGCGCAGCGGGCGAAATGGGTGGACTATGTTGCTGACAATGTCAGCTATGGCGACAATCGCCCGAATTCCTACGCGCAGGCCATCGGTGTGGTGAACGCGCTTTGTGACCCGCGCGACCGGGTGGTTGCCGCAGCGGGTGGTCTGCCGGCGGAGGTCACCGCCAACTGGCGCACGCTGGATCAGGGCACCGTGGATGTGGAATTTGGCTTCTCCTGCATGGGGTATGAGATTGCTGGCGGCTGGGGTGCGCGGATTGCGCAGGCTCAGCGGGAGCCGGACAAAGACACCATCGTGTTTACCGGTGACGGATCCTATCTGTTGTTGAACTCGGACATCTATTCCTCGGTGCTCAGCCAGAAGAAGATGATCGTCTTGGTGCTGGATAACGGTGGTTTTGCCGTCATCAACAAACTGCAGAACAACACCGGCAACGAAAGCTTCAACAACCTGCTGGCCGATTGCCCCACGGTTCCGCAGCCCTTTGCGGTGGATTTTGCAGCCCACGCCGCGTCGATGGGCGCTACATCTGAAAAAGTGGCAAACCCTGCGGAGCTGGGGGAGGCATTCAAACGCGCCAAGGCCAGTGACAAGACCTATGTGATCGTGATGGACGTCGACCCCTATGACGGCTGGACCACCGAAGGCCACGCCTGGTGGGAGGTTGGCACACCGCATGTCACCAAGTCGGATCGCGTGCGCGAGGCACATGTGGATTGGGAAAGCTCCCGCAGCCGTCAGCGGAAGGGCGTGTGATGGTCGATCTGATCTCTGCCATCAAAGGCAACCGCTTTGCCGTTTTCGGGCGCGCGGGTATGGATGTCTTCGCAACACCCATCGGCGTCAAAAGTGAGGATGCCGATATGTTCGCCGCCGACCTCGGCGGCTCCTCCGCCAACATCTGTGTTGGGTTGGTGAAATTCGGTGGCTGCGCGACGCTGGTCACCTCGGTTTCAGACGATGCGGTGGGGCGGTTCTGTGTGAACCGGCTGAAGGACTACGGCGTCGACACCAGCTATGTCCGCGCCGTCGGGGGCGAAGCCCGCACCTCGCTCGCGGTCTACGAAAGCTGCATCGAGGATTTCCAGAATGTGATCTACCGCAACGGCGCTGCCGACTTTCAGGTGACGCCCGAGGAGATGGATCAGGTGAATTACGCCGACTGGTCGGCGCTGATCACCGCGGGCACGGTCTTTGCGGCTGAGCCTTCGCGCTCTGCCACCTTCCGTGCTTTTGAAAACGCACGGGCGGCGGGGCTGCCGGTGATCTTTGACATCGACTACCGCCCCTACAGCTGGCCCTCACCCGAAGTTGCCGCCGAGGTGCTGAGCCGCGCCGGCGAAGAAAGCGACATGATCGTTGGCAATGACGAAGAGTTCGGTTTCATGGCAGGCGGCATGGACAAGGGCCTCGACATGGCGCGGCGGTTGGCGGAACGCGACGGCCGCATCGTGATTTACAAGATGGGCGCGGAGGGCGCGATCACTTTGCACGGCGGCGAGGAGATCCGCACCGGCATCTACCCGGTGGAGGCGGTGAAACCAAACGGCGCGGGCGACAGTTTCCTGTCCGGCCTGCTGTCGGCCATCGCACAGGGGCATTCTTTGCGCGATGCGGTGCTGCGCGGATCAGCCTGCGCCTCGATTGTGGTCTCCAGGCCCGGCTGCGCCGGCGCTATGCCTGACCTCGCCGGGTTGGAGGCTTTCCTTGCCTCACATCCGGGACCGACGGAATAAATAGGCGTAGAAAATCTATTGCTAATTTTGCTTGGCTTAACATAGCTAGGCGCAACTGAATGCGGCTATAGGGCTGCGCAACAGGTGGGATCAAACATGCCTCTGGTCACTTTGGCGGATGTGCTGCAACCGGCGCTCAAGGGAAACTATGCGGTGGCGGGACTTGTCACGCTGGGATGGGAAGACATGCGCGCCTATGTGGCCGCGGCCGAGGAAGAGGGCGTGCCGGTGATCCTGCAGGCCGGCCCCAGCTGCCGCGCCCACACGCCGCTGCCGGTGCTGGGCAAGATGTTCCGGCAACTGGCCGAGGGTGCCTCGGTCCCGGTGGTGGCGCATCTGGATCACGGCTACACGTTTGAGGAATGCAGGGAGGCGCTGGACAGTGGCTTCACCTCTTTGATGTTTGATGGCTCGCGCAAACCGCTACAGCAGAACATCGATGAGACCCGCGCCATTGTTGAGATGGCGCATGGGGCGGGGGTTTCCTGCGAAGGTGAGATCGGCTTCGTCGGCTACTCCGGCGGTGAAGGTTCCGCCGGGACCGATCCGGCGGAGGCGGCACAGTTCGCGGCAGAGACAGGTGTGGACGCCATGGCCATCTCGGTCGGGAACGTTCATCTGCAACAGGACAAAGAGGGTGGGCTGGATGAGCCGCGCATCCGCGCCATCGAAGCACTGACCGAGGTGCCGCTGGTGATCCACGGTGGATCCGGCGTACCGGTGGCGCAGCGCATGGCGTTGGCGCG
The DNA here is from genome assembly GCF_963691685.1 of Thalassovita sp. Lineage (GTDB taxonomy): Bacteria > Pseudomonadota > Alphaproteobacteria > Rhodobacterales > Rhodobacteraceae > Thalassobius. The sequence continues at coordinate 3,342,623 of NZ_OY829290.1, read as the reverse complement.
CGGGTCGAAGATCTGCAAGTTCAACATCGGCACCGAGTTGCGCATGGCCTTTGGTCAGGCGATGCGTGCGGCGGTGAACGCCGATCCCGAACGGTTTGACCGCGTCACCATCCTTAAAGAAACCCACGAGCCGGTGGTTGCAGCGGCACGCCAGGTGCTGCGGGCCTTCAAGGCGGGGTGATCCGCGCCCGGCGCCTGCTCCGCATCCGTTCTAACTGAGTACGTGGCCCCGCCACCGCGGGAAAGTGTTCGAAACAGACGCACCAAAACATGAGGGGCAGGCCGCGCGGGCTTGCCCCTTTGCTGTTCTGCGCCAGTTCAATTGACATGCCAGCCCGTGGAAGCCACCGAAGGAGGACCCGATGACGCCAGCTGATGTTGCCCGCTATGAAGACTTGGAAGATCGCAAACCCGCCTATGCCCTTGTGGGCGAGGTGGATCTGGTTGTGGTGCGCTGGGATGACAGGGTGTCTGTGTTCTACGGCCGCTGCCTGCATCGCGGCGCGCTGATGGCGGATGGGTTTGTGCGCGGCAAGAACCTGTTCTGTGGCGTGCACTACTGGGATTACCGGTTGGTCGGCGGCGTCTCTGGTTACAACAACGCCGAGGCGCTGCCAGAGTTCAAAGCCTGGGTGGAGGACGGGGTGGTCCGGGTGGATGCCGATGAAATCGCCGATTGGGCGCGGGCCAATCCACAACCGTTTAACCGCGACGCCTATCTGGGCCTTTATGCCGATACCGGGCACGGCACCGCGGAAGAACCGCACAATCAGCTGATCCGACGCTACGCCAAACAGGGTGTGGCCAAGGCCGGGGCGCATGGGCAGACCGCCTCCATGGGGGTGCCGCGGGACGCGCTTCCCACGTGGGATGATCTGCAATTGTTGACCGCGCAGCTGCACCGGCTGCCCTTGTTGGAGGAGGACCCGGTTGGCACCGATGTGGTGATCGGGCCAAACGCCGCAAAGCCGCTGCGGTTGGACATACCGCTCTTTGTGTCAGACATGAGTTTCGGCGCCCTGTCAGAGCCGGCGAAACTGGCGCTGGCGGTGGGGGCTGAAAAAGCCGGGACCGGAATCTGTTCCGGTGAAGGGGGCATGCTGCCCGAAGAGCAGGCCGCGAACAGCCGGTATTTCTATGAACTAGCCTCAGGCCGGTTCGGGTTTTCCTGGGATAAACTGGCCAAGGTGCAGGCGTTCCATTTCAAAGGCGGGCAGGGGGCCAAAACCGGCACCGGCGGGCACCTGCCGGGGGCCAAGGTGAAAGGCAAAATTGCCGAGGTGCGCGAACTGCCCGAAGGCACCGCCGCCATCTCGCCACCGCGGTTTCCTGACTGGACCAACCTGCAGCAGATCCGCGATTTCGCGGGGGAAGTGCGTGAGCGGACCGGCGGTATTCCGATCGGCTACAAACTGTCCGCGCAGCATATTGAAAAGGACATTGATGCCGCGCTGGAGGTGGGGGTGGATTACATCATCCTGGATGGTCGCGGTGGCGGCACCGGGGCGGCGCCACTGATTTTCCGCGACAATATCTCAGTGCCCACCATCCCCGCCTTGGCGCGGGCGCGACGGCACCTGGATCATCTGGGGCGGCGGGATGTGACATTGGTGATCACCGGCGGCTTGCGCACGCCAGCCGATTTTATCAAGGCGATGGCGCTGGGGGCGGATGCGGTGGCCCTGTCCAATGCAGCGATGCAGGCGATTGGTTGCATCGCCATGCGCGCCTGTCACACCAACAATTGCCCGGTGGGGATCGCGACCCAGAAACCGGGATTGGTGCAGCGGCTGCAGGTGGAGAAATCTGCCGAGCAGCTGGCCAACTTCTTTGCGGTTTCGGTGCAGTTGATGCAGGTGATGGCGCGCGCCTGCGGCCATCATCACCTGTCTGAGTTTTCCATGGACGATCTGACGACATGGAAACGCGATATGGCCGCGCTGACCGGTGCGGCCTACGGCGGGGTTGGCCCTGTTTAGCGCCAACCCGTTGTTTTAATGTCTTAACGCATTAACGCATTAACGCAGGCGCTGTTCGGTCTTGGGATCAAAGAACATGGCCGTGCCTTCGGCGATGCTCAGCGTGACTGAAGCGCCCGTTGGGATGTCTTCATCGCCGCGGGTTTCCACCACCAGTGCTTCACCTGTTGGGGTGGTCAGGTAGTCATAGGCCACCCCGCCCAGACGTTCGCGGATATCAACAGACAGCGGGCTGTCCCCAGCCGCAACGGCCAGGTGCTGCGGGCGCAGGCCAACGGTGATCTTGGCGCCATCCGCAGGCAGGGCAACGTCCGTTTCGATCAGCTGATCGCCAAGGGCTGCCACCCGGACCTTGCCTGCCTCGACCACACCTTCGAGGAAGTTCATCGAGGGGGAGCCGATGAAACCGGCGACGAATTTGTTGTCCGGGTTCTGGTACAGCTCCATTGGCGAGCCGACCTGTTCAATATGGCCGGCGCGCAGCACCACGATCTTGTCGGCCAGCGTCATCGCCTCAACCTGATCGTGGGTCACATAGATCATCGTGGCGCCGATTTCCTTGTGCAGGCGGGCGATTTCCACCCGCATGTCGACGCGCAATTCAGCATCAAGGTTGGACAGCGGTTCGTCGAACAGGAACACCTCGGGGCCGCGGACAATGGCACGGCCGATGGCCACACGCTGACGCTGACCGCCGGACAGGGCCTTGGGTTTACGCTGCAGGTACTCGCCCAGCTGCAGGATTTCAGCCGCCTCATCCACCTTGGCTTTGATCTGGTCCTTAGGAACCTTGTTCATCTTCAGGCCAAAGCCCATGTTCTCCTCCACCGTCATATGCGGGTAGAGCGCGTAGGTCTGAAACACCATCGCCACGCCGCGATCGGCCGGATCCGCGCGGGTCACGTCGCGGGCGCCGATCTGGATGGCGCCATCGGTGGTTTCCTCCAGACCTGCGACCATGCGCAGAAGGGTGGATTTGCCACAGCCCGACGGGCCGACGAAGACGCAGAACTCGCCGTCTTCGATTTCCAGATCCACACCGTGGATGACCTGCACATCACCGTATTTCTTGACGACTTTGTCGAGCGTGACACCTGACATGTGAGTATTCCTTCAAGCGAATGGTCGGGCGGATCTTAGGACGGGAACTGCCAGGCCGAAGCGGCCGCGCCGATTTGGGTGGTGGTTTCGATGAGACGTTCCCGGTGGGCCGAGAGCGTCTCGATGGAATTGCGGTTGGTGGAGGAGGCGATGGAGACCGCGCCGATCACTTTGCCCGCATCGGTAAAGATCGGGGCGGCGATCGAGATGATGCCTTCTTCGTGTTCTTCGCGGTCATAGGCCACACCTTCGGCGCGGATCTGATCGAACTCGGCGATCATCGTCTCGGCATCGGGGTGTGTGGTGGCGGTGTAGCGCATGAAGCTTTGCTGCTTCAGGGCGCGTTCCAGCCGTTCCGGCGTCATGAAGGCAAGGATTGCCTTACCAACACCGGTGCAATGGGCCGGGGCAACACGACCTGCCTGGGCAAGCGTGTCAAACCGATCCGTGGTTTTGCGTTTGTCGACAAACAGAACCTGCCCGTTTTCCATCTGCGCCAGGTGTATCGTTTCGCCCACTTCTGCGGCCAGCTGATCCAGCAAAGGCTGCGCCAGAGGCGCCAGACTGGATTGCTGCCAGGCGGAATGGGCCAAGCGCACAAGGCGCAGCCCCAACGAGTAGCACTGCCGGTCTTCGTCGTAAGACAGCATGCCTTGATTCGTCAGGGTCTGCAGAAAACGGTAGAGCGTGGCCTTGGGGTGGGGGCTTTCCTCCAGCAGTTCAGAAAACCGAACAGGGCGGCCAACCTGGGCCACCGCATCCAAAATTTCCAAAGCTTTTCCGACAGTTCCGTCGCCCTTAACCGGCTTGTTCATCAAGGTCTCCTCCCAGCGACGCAGCCCAAAAGGCAACGAAGCTGTTGACTCGTTTAGCTGCATTAGGCAGAATTTTCAATAGTTGAGATTAAGTTCCACTATTTGGAACAAGTGTCAACTCCATAATTGGAGCAACAGGGAGGAAGCCATGTTCCATCACCCCAAGAAACTGGTCGCGGGTATTCTGGCCTCGACCATGCTGGCAGGTGCATCATTTGCTGGCGAATTGGTCATCAACACCGATACGTCGGACCCGGCGCCGAAGGCCGCCTTTGAGGCGCTGATCGCGGGCTTCGAGGCAGAAAACCCCGACGTCAAAGTCACCTGGAACCTGTTCGATCACGAAGGGTACAAAACCTCGATCCGTAACTTCCTGACTGCCGACGCGCCGGATCTGGCCAACTGGTATGCAGGCAACCGGATGCTGCCCTACGTCAACGCTGGCCTGTTTGAGCCGGTAGATGATGTCTGGGAAGAAAACGGCCTGACCGAATCTCTGGCCTCGGCGCAGGGCTCGATGACCATCGACGGCAAAATCTGGGGTGTGCCCTATACCTACTACCAGTGGGGCGTTTACTACCGCAAAGACATCTTTGAAAACCTCGGCATCGCCGTGCCCACCAACTGGGATGAGTTCAAAGCAGCCGGTAAGACCCTCACCGACAATGGCGTGACCCCGATCACCATCGGCACCAAATATCTGTGGACCGCAGGCGGCGTGTTTGACTACCTGAACCTGCGCACCAACGGTTATGATTTCCACATGGCGCTGACCAAAGGTGAGGTCGCCTGGACTGACGAACGTGTGGTCGCCACCATGAACAACTGGAAAGAGCTAATCGACGCCGGCTTCTTCCTGGAAAACCATGCCGCCTACAGCTGGCAGGAAGCACTGGCACCGATGGTGCAGGGTGATGCGGCCATGTATGTGATGGGCAACTTCGCCGTTGCGCCGCTGAAAGAAGCGGGCCTGACCGATGACACCCTGGGCTTCTTCCAGTTCCCCGTCATCAATCCGGATATCCCGCTGGCCGAAGAAGCGCCGACCGATACCATCCACATCCCGGCCAACGCCAAGAACAAAGAAGACGCCAAGAAGTTCCTGGCCTATCTGGCCCGTGCAGATGTTCAGACCCAGATCAACGACACCCTGGGTCAGCTGCCGATCAACAAGGACTCCAAGGTTGGCGACGACAAGTTCCTGCAGGCTGGTTACCAGATGCTGTCCTCGACCACCGGCGGTATCGCCCAGTTCTTTGACCGTGACGCCCCGGCGGAAATGGCCAAAGCTGGCATGGAAGGCTTCCAGGAATTCATGGTGAAGCCTGAGCGTATGGACAAGATCCTTGAGCGCCTCGAGAAGGTGCGCGGACGGGTTTACAAATAAACCCTTAGGATCACTGCATTGCGCCCCGGGGGATCTGACCCCGGGGCCTTTGCCCATCCCCTAATGAGAGGCCCCGAACCAACTGGGCAGCTTTCAGCAAAGAGGCCAATCATGGGCACATATTGGAAAAAGAACCAGCAACGTCTGGCGCCTTGGCTGTTCCTGGCCCCCGGCATCGCGATGTTTGCGCTCTATGTGATCATCCCGATCTTTCAATCGATGAACATCAGCTTTTACGAATGGGACGGTCTGGGCGATCGCACCTGGGTCGGCATGGACAACTATGTTGAGCTGATGGACGATGAGGCCTTCTATACCTCGCTGAAAAACAACGTGATCTGGCTGGTGCTTTATATGCTGGCGATCCCGGCCGGTCTGTTTGTGGCGCTGTTCCTCAATCAGACGGTGCGCGGCATCCGGATCTATAAATCGCTTTTCTTCTTCCCCTTCGTGATCAGCCAGGTTGTGGTTGGTCTGGTCTTCTCGTGGTTTTATGACCCCAGTTTTGGCCTCCTCAATATTGCGCTGATGTCGCTTGGGTTTGAGGCCATTCCGGTGCTGGCGGATGAAACCTGGGTGACCTATGGCATCATCGCCGCCGGCCTCTGGCCGCAGACGGCCTATTGCATGATCCTCTACCTCACCGGTCTGAACGCCGTGGATCCCGAACAGATCGAAGCGGCACGCCTCGACAATGCCAAGGGATTGAAAATGCTCTGGTATGTGGTGTTGCCACAGCTGAAGCCCGCGACCTTTATCGCGGTTGTTGTCACCGTGATCGGCGCGCTGCGCTCATTCGACCTGGTGTCGATCATGACCGATGGTGGGCCCTGGGGCTCCAGCCGGGTTCTGGCCTTTTACATGTATGAGCAGGCCTTTGGTGAATATGGCTTCCGCATGGGTTACGGCGCGGCGATCGCTGTGATCCTCTTCCTGATCATGATGGTCTATATCTCGGCCTTCCTGTTCAAAATGTACCGTGATGAGAAAGGGCGCTAAGGATGTTTCCGACCCCGATTGAGAAAACCTCGCCCGCGTCGCAATGGATCTACAAGGTGGCCCTGCCCATCGCGCTGATCCTGTGGTTGCTGCCCCTGCTGGCGGTCGCCATGACCTCGGTCCGTTCCGCCGGTGATATCAACGCTGGCAACTACTGGGGCTGGCCCACCAGCTTTAACCTGATGGCCAACTACACGGCGATCTTTGAGAACACGCCGATTGGCCAATACATCATGAACAGCTTCAAGGTGACGATCCCGACCGTGATCGGCGCCGTGGCCCTCAGCTGCATGACCGGTTTTGCGCTTGGCGTTTACAAGTTCAAAGCCAACCTGTTGTTGTTCTTCATGTTTGTCGCCGGCAACTTCGTGCCCTTCCAGATCCTGATGGTGCCGGTGCGTGACCTGACGCTGAACATGGGGCTTTACAACACCATCTCGGGCCTCGCACTGTTTCACATCGCGTTCCAGACCGGGTTCTGTACGCTGTTCATGCGCAACTTCATCAAGGCGTTGCCCTTTGAGCTGATTGAGGCCGCGCGGGTCGAAGGTGTCTCGGAAATCCGCATCTTCTGGTTTGTGGTCATCCCGCTGATGCGGCCCGCAATCGCGGCGCTGTCGGTGCTGATCTTTACCTTTATTTGGAATGATTACTTCTGGGCGACGGTGTTGACCCAAGGGGCGGATACCCAGCCGATCACCGCGGGTCTCTACTCATTGAACGGTCAGTGGGTCGCCGCCTGGCATCTGGTTTCGGCAGGCTCCATCGTGGCGGCATTGCCCCCGGTGCTGATGTTCTTCCTGATGCAGAAACACTTCATCGCTGGTCTGACCCTGGGGGCCGTGAAGTGAACGATTTGCACACATGGCGGTTTGACAGCACCGGGCAAAGCCTGGTGCTGGCGTCAAATGGGGGTGTTCCCATGGTCTGTTACTGGGGGACACCATTGCCCGCAGATGCAGACCTTGGCGCCATCGCCGCCGCAATGACGCCGGATGTCACCGGCGGCATGATGGATGAGATCGCACCGATCACACTCTGCCCGCTGGCGCGCGATAGTTTTGCGGGCCAGCCTGGCCTTGTGGCCTATCGTGACGGGGCGGAGCTGCATCCGAAGCTGCAACTCACCGCGTCAGATGCGACCGGCATTGTGGTGTCAGACCCTGATCTGGGGCTTACCCTACGGTTTGAGTTTACGGTGGTGGATCAGGTGATCGCCGCCCGCACCGTTCTGGAGTCTAAGGCGCCGATCACCCTGCATTGGCTGGCGGCGCCGGTGATGCCCGGGCCGCAACTGGCTGAGGAGATGATCGATTTCTCTGGCCGATGGATTGGTGAATTTCAACAGGTTAAGACCCCGTGGCGCCGGGGTGTCCATCTGCGTGAAGCACGCGGCGGGCGATCTGGCCATGAACATCCGCCCTTTGCGCTGTTCCCGGAAACCGGATGTCGCAACACCGCGGGCACCAGTTTTGCCATGCATTACGGCTGGTCCGGTGGTCATCGTTTGATCGCCGAAGAGCTGCCCGATGGCCGCCGCCAGATCCAATGGGGCCATGCAGCCGGAACCTGCGGCACGGGCACCCGGTTTGAAACCGCACCGCTGCTGCTGGCGCGCTCTGACCATGGGTTCAACGGCACGGCGGTGGCCTTCCAACGCTACATCCGCGACCATCTGGTGGATTGGCCACACCCCGACCGGCCCCGCCCGGTGCATTACAACTGCTGGGAAGCGATCTACTTCGACCACGATCTTGAGGTCTTGAAAGACATCGCAGCGATCGCTGCGGATCTGGGGGCAGAACGTTTTGTGCTGGATGACGGCTGGTTTGGCCGCCGCGATGATGACACCTCCAGCCTGGGCGATTGGCAGATTGACCCGCGCAAATGGCCGGAGGGTTTTGCGCCGCTGATCGACCACGTTCACGGTCTTGGCATGCGCTTTGGCCTCTGGTTTGAGCCGGAAATGGTCAACCTCAACAGTGATCTGGCCCGCGCTCATCCCGACTGGATCCTTGGCCCCGAAGATCAGGTGGAGGGCCGCCAGCAGAGGGTGCTTGATATGAGCAATCCGGCGGTGCGTTCATATCTGTTTACACAGATGAACGCGGTGCTGGCCGCCCATGACATCGACTATGTCAAATGGGATCACAACCGCCTGCTGCCGATCCCCGATGCCGCCCAGTGCACTGGCACCTATCAACTGCTGGCAGATCTGCGCGCGGCCTATCCCGGGGTGGAGTTCGAAAGCTGCGCCTCAGGCGGGGGCCGGATTGACGCAGGCGTCTTGCAACACACCCAACGGGTCTGGCTGTCTGACAGCAACGACGCGCTGGAACGTCAGCGGATCCAGCATGACGCGGCGCTGTTCCTGCCGACCGCAATCACCGGCAGCCACGTCGGGCCGCGCCATTGTCATACCTCAGGCCGGGTGCTGCCGATGCCCTTGCGCGCCTGGACGGCGGCGCAGCGGCATATGGGTTTCGAAATGGACCCACGCGAGCTGAGCGCCGAGGAAGCGGCAGTGCTGAAAGAGGTCACCAGCTGGTGGAAGGCAAACCGCGATTGGATGCGCCAGGCCGATATCCTGCGTCTGGATCACGCTGATCCAGCGGTGATCGCCGAACAGCAGCTGTGCCCATCAGGCGATCAGTTTGTGGTTTTTGCAGCGCAGGTTGCGGCCTCGGACCAGATCCTGCCGCGCCCCTTGCGCCTGACCCAGCTGGCGCCGGACGCGCAGTATGAAATCAACCTCCGCACCCGCGATGGCTTGCCAGGCCTGTCGCGCGGCACGCCCGCCCTGAAACAGGGCCCGGTGGTAATCAGCGGACAATATCTCATGTCCCACGGGCTGACGTTGCCCTGGGATTTCCCGGACACGATCCGGGTCATCGAAGGAAGACGCCTATGACAAAAGAACGCAGAAACCGCGCGTGGTACGGCAAGCAGGATCGCGATGGGTTTATCCATCGCTCTTGGATGAAAAATCAGGGCTTCCCGGACCATGCCTTTGACGGCCGTCCGGTGATCGGCATCTGCAACACCTGGTCGGAATTAACGCCATGTAACAGCGGCTTACGCGAATTGGCCGAGGGCGTGAAACGCGGCGTCTGGGAGGCTGGCGGCTTCCCGGTGGAGTTTCCGGTGATGTCGCTGGGCGAAACCCAGATGAAGCCAACAGCGATGCTGTTTCGCAACCTTTTGGCCATGGATGTGGAGGAATCGATCCGCGCCTATGGCATGGACGGTGTTGTGCTCTTGGGGGGCTGCGACAAGACCACCCCGGGTCAGCTGATGGGCGCGGCCTCGGTCGATTTGCCAACCATTGTGGTCTCCTCAGGGCCGATGCTGAACGGCAAATGGCAGGGCAAAGACATCGGGTCAGGCACCGATGTGTGGAAATTCTCCGAGGCCGTGCGCGCTGGTGAGATGACCCTGAAGGATTTCATGGCGGCGGAAAGCGGCATGAGCCGATCCAAAGGGGTTTGCATGACAATGGGCACGGCCTCAACCATGGCATCGCTGGTCGAAGCGATGGGGATGAGCCTGCCCACCAATGCCGCCCTGCCTGCAGTGGATGCGCGCCGGATGGCGCTGGCCCATATGACGGGCAAGCGTATCGTGGAAATGGTTGAGGAAGAGTTGAAGCTTTCCGATGTCATGACCCGCGAAAGCTTTGAAAACGCGATCATGGCCAATGCCGCCGTCGGGGGCTCCACCAATGCGGTGGTGCACCTGCTGGCAATCGCCGGCCGTGTGGGCATCGATCTGACGCTAGACGACTTCCTGCTTGGCAGCGATATCCCCTTGCTGGTGAACTGCATGCCGTCCGGCAAATACCTGATGGAGGATTTCTGCTACGCGGGCGGCATGCCTGTGGTGCTGAAGGAGCTGGGCGATCGCCTGCGGTCTGCCCGTACAGTGCTTGGCGGTGACATCAAGGTTTACGCCGATGAGGCCGAGTGCTGGAACGACGATGTGATCCGGCCTTTTGACAACCCGCTGAAACCTGCGGCGGGTCTGAAAGTGCTGCGCGGCAACCTCGCCCCCAAAGGGGCGATCATCAAACCCTCAGCCGCCTCGGACCACCTGCTGGACCATGAGGGTGAGGCTTATGTGTTTGAAACTATTGAAGACCTGCGCGCCAATATCAATCGTGATGATCTGCCGGTAACCGCCGATACGATCCTGGTGCTGAAAGGCTGCGGGCCGAAGGGCTATCCGGGCATGCCGGAAGTGGGCAATATGCCGATCCCGTCGAAATTGGTGAAACAGGGGGTGCGGGATATGGTGCGGATTTCCGATGCGCGCATGTCCGGCACGGCCTATGGCACGGTAGTGCTGCACGTCAGCCCCGAGGCCCAGGCCGGTGGCCCGCTGGCACTGGTGAAAACCGGGGATCGCATCCGTATGTCCGTGACCGAGGGCACGCTGGATCTGCTGATCCCGGCCGAAGAACTGGCCGAGCGTCAGGCCGCCTGGACGCCAGAACCCCCTCATTACACCCGCGGCTACGCCAAGATGTATGTCGATCACGTGCTGCAGGCGGATCAGGGGGCGGACCTTGATTTCCTTGTTGGCAAAGACACACGTCCTGTGACCCGCGAAAGTCACTGATCTCTGACATTCGGCCGCCGATGCGCGCCACCTAAGAAGGAGCCAGCCATGGCTGACACCACAGCAACATTTCACGACCTGATCGGCGCCAGCGTCTTTATCACCGGCGGCGGGTCCGGTATTGGCGCGGATCTGACCGAAGGCTTCCTGAAACAGGGCGCCAAAGTTGCCTTTGTTCAGCGGTCTGACGCCTCAGGGTTTGCCGAGGAGATGGCCGAAAGACACGGGGTAAAACCCCTGTTTGTTCAATGTGATGTGACGGATATTCCCAAGCTGCAGGCGGCAATTGAACAAGCCTCGGCAGCGCATGGTCCCGTGACCGTGATGGTCAACAATGCCGCCAACGATCAGCGCCATGCCACTTTGGATGTGGATGAGGCGTTCTGGGATTGGAGCCAGGACATCAACCTCAAAAGCTACTTCTTTGGCTGCCAGGCTGCGATCCGCCAGATGCAGCAGGCGGGCCATGGGTCCGTGATCAACATCTCCTCCATCAGCTATATGATGGGCAATGCAGGCTACCCGGCCTATACCACTGCAAACGCAGGGATAAATGGCATGACCCGATCTTTGGCACGTGAGTTTGGGCCCGACAGAATCCGGGTGAACGCGCTGGCACCGGGGTGGGTCCTGACCCAGAAGCAGCTTGATATGTGGGCGGACCCCGAGGCGCTGGCCGCCCATCTTGAGCGCCAATGTTTGAAGGAACATTTGGTGCCGCAGGACATGGTGGATGCGGTGCTGTTTTTGGCCTCCAACGCCAGCCGGATGATGACGGGCCAGATGATGGTCGTCGACGGTGGCGTGGTAACCACGGGGTAAAGACGTGAACACCGAGACAGAGGGCAAGATGCTGGCGGAGTGGATCGCGGTGGACTGGGGCACCAGTCATCTGCGCGCCTGGGTGATGCAGGGGGATCATCCGGTTCAGGCGCTGCAGTCGGATCAGGGGATGGGGCGGCTCAACCCGGCGGAGTTTGAGCCGGCATTGCTTGCCTTGATCGATCCCTACCTGGACCCGGAACAGCGGACGATGATCCTGTGCTGCGGGATGGTCGGCGCGGCGCAGGGCTGGCAGGATGCGGGCTATCGCGCGGTGCCTTGCCCGCCGGTGGTGGCGGGGCAGGCGATTTCCGTTGCCGCAGGAGACCCACGGCTGGACGTGCGGATTTTGCCGGGTTTGAAACAGGCAGAACCCGCAGATGTTATGCGAGGTGAGGAGACGCAGATCGCTGGTTTTCTGGCCGATCAGCCAGGTTTTTCCGGCGTCTTTTGCCTGCCTGGTACCCATAGCAAATGGGTGCAGGTCGCGAACGGGCAGGTCGCCCGCTTTACCAGTTTCATGACCGGCGAGGTCTTTGCGCTACTGGCGGGGCATTCGGTCCTGCGCCATTCTGTGGGTACGGCAGAGGATTGGGATAAGGCGCAGTTTCTTGCTGCTGTAGGTGAAAGCCTGACACGACCTGAGACGTTGCTTGGCGACCTCTTTGCCGTGCGGGCGGGTATGTTGCTTCATGGGGCTAGTGCGGGGCAAGGCCGTGCGCAACTGTCTGGCCGCCTGTTGGGCCAGGAATTGGCCGGCGCTGCGGCCTATTGGCGGGAACAGGAGGTTGTGCTGATCGGCGCGGCGGCCCTGTGCCAGCATTACCAACTGGCCCTTGCCGAGGCCGGGGCAAAGGTGCGCCGGATTGATGGCGATGCATTGGTGCTTGCCGGGTTGACCCGGGCGCGCCACGATCTGACGACATTTTTCAAAGAGGGCTGAGATGAGCCGTAACATCATTGCAATCCTGCGCGGGATCACCCCGCCCGAAGCTGTGGACATTGCCGGCCGCCTGATTGACGCGGGCATCACCCGGATCGAAGTGCCGCTCAACTCCCCCGATCCGCTGCAGTCGATCGCCTCCATGGTTGAGGCACATGGCGACAAAGCCTTGTTCGGGGCGGGCACGGTTTTACAGCCAGAACACGTTGCTGATGTTGCCGCCGCAGGGGGGCGTTTGATCGTGTCGCCAGATTGCCATGTGCCGGTGATTGAGGCGACCAAACGTCTGAACATGCTGAGCTATCCCGGCGTGATGACACCAAGTGAGGCCTTTACCGCCTGGCGTGCAGGGGCTGACGGGTTGAAGTTCTTCCCGGCCAGCCTGATCGGACCGGCAGGGCTGAAAGCCTACCGGGCGGTTCTGCCAAAAGAATTACCCTGCTACGCCGTGGGTGGTGCGGGACCTGAAAACTTTGCAGAATGGCGCGCTGCGGGGGCAGATGGGTTTGGCATTGGAACAGCCCTCTACAAACCGGGTGAGTCGCCAGACAGCATCAGCCAGAAAGCTGAAAAAATCGTTAAGTCCTACGATGAGGCTATGAAATGAGCGCCGAAGTCTTTGACAAGCGCAGTTGTACTCTCGGCGAGGGGCCGCTTTGGCACCCTCTTCGTAAGCAGCTGTTTTGGTTTGATATTCTGGGTAAAAAGCTGCTCTCCCAACAGGACGGGCGGCCGCTGGAATGGCGGTTTCGCGATCATGTATCTGCCGCTGGTTGGATCAGCGAGGATGAGTTGCTTCTAGCCTCGGAAACGGGCCTGTCGCGGTTCAACCTGAACAGTGGTGAGCGTCAGCACCTGGTGGATATGGAAGCGGACAATCCCAAAACACGCTCAAACGACGGGCGTGCGGACCCTTATGGCGGCTTTTGGATCGGCACCATGGGCTTTCAGGCGGAGCCTGGGGCGGGGGCGATTTACCGGTATTATCAAGGCAAGCTGACCCGGCTGTTTGACGATATCACCATTTCCAATGCGATCTGTTTTGCCCCTGATGGCACCTGTGCCTATTTCACTGATACCGTAACCAAATTTATCATGAAGCAGCCCCTGGATTCAGAGGGTTGGCCGCTGGGTATGCATGAGGTGTTCATCGATCTTAACGCCGGAAACCTGAACCCCGATGGTGCCGTTGTCGATGCGGAGGGCCGTTTGTGGAACGCACAATGGGGGGCCTCACGCGTGGCGTGTTATGGGCCGGATGGGGCGTTTCTGCGCGCGGTTGAGGTCGGCGCGACCCAGTCGTCTTGCCCGGCGTTTGGCGGTGCGGATCTGAACCAACTGTTTGTAACAACCGCTGCTGAAGGCCTGCCCGCTGACAGCGATCCTCTGAAGGGGCAAGTCTTTGTTTCGAAACTGGATATCGCCGGTCAGCCGGAACATCAGGTGAGAGTCTGAAGCATGAAGCGTACGCTTGGCACTTGTTATTACCCCGAACATTGGCCGCGCGAGATCTGGCGCGAAGATGCGCGTCGGATGGCCGAAATTGGCCTCACCTGGGTTCGGATTGGGGAGTTCAGCTGGTCGCGGCTAGAGCCGCGGCCGGGTGAATTGCAGTTTGGCTGGCTGGATGAGGCGATTGAGGTGCTGGGCGCTGCCGGCCTGCGCGTTGTTTTGGGCACGCCAACCGCGACCCCGCCGCGCTGGATGGTAGAACGTCATCCCGACATGCTGGCCGTGGATGACCAGGGGCGGCCGCGGAAATTCGGCTCCCGCCGACATTATTGTTTCAGTCATGAGGGGTACAAGCAGGAGTGTGCCCGGATCGTGACGCTTATGGCGGAAAGATATGGCCGCAACCCGCATGTGGCGGCCTGGCAGACGGACAATGAATATGGCTGTCACGACACCACGATTTCCTATTCCGATGCCGCGCGACAGGCGTTTCAGCGCTGGCTGGCGCAGCGTTATCAAAATATTCATGATTTGAACCGAGACTGGGGCAATGTCTTCTGGTCGATGGAGTATGAATGTTTTGAAAACATAGACTTACCGAACCTTACGGTGACAGAACCCAACCCGGCGCATAGCCTGGCCTTCCGGCGCTTTGCCTCGGATCAGGTGGTTGCGTTTAATCGTCTGCAGGCGGAGATCATCCGGCAGCATTCCGCCGCGCCAATCGCGCATAACTACATGGGGCGGATCACGGATTTTGACCACTTCAAGGTTGGTGATGATCTGGAAATTGCCAGCTGGGACAGTTATCCGCTGGGCTTCCTTGAGGATCGCGTTGGCGCGGATGCGGATCGGCAGCGCAAATATGCCCAACAGGGGGATCCTGACTTTCAGGCCTTCCACCACGACCTATACCGTGCTGTGGGCAAGGGCCGTTGGTGGGTGATGGAACAGCAACCCGGGCCGGTGAACTGGGCGCCTTACAATCCGGCGCCTTTGCCGGGGATGGTGCGGCTTTGGTCGTGGGAGGCATTTGCCCACGGCGCAGAGGCTGTGTGCTATTTCCGCTGGCGGCAGGCACCGATGGCGCAGGAGCAGATGCATGCCGGCATGCTACGACCGGATTCCGTTGACGCCCCCGCCGCGGAGGAGGCGCGCGTGGTTGCAGCTGAACTGGCTGATGCGCCCGAGGTGTCAACCGGTCACGCCCGGGTGGGGCTGATCTTTGACTATGCTGCGGATGCCGCCTGGGCGGTGCAGCCACATGGGGCAGGGTTAAGCTACTTTGGTGTGGTGTTTGACTGTTACCGTGCGCTGCGCAGCCTGGGGCTCTCGGTTGATATTCTGCGACCTGAAACCGTGGATTTCTCGGGCTATCAGCTGCTGCTTGCGCCTGGGCAGATGCATATGGCGGAGACGTTGAAGACGGCTTTGGCAGAGCATGCCGGGCAGGCGCAGGTGTTGATCGGGCCGCGCTCGGGGGCGCGGGATCAGGATATGAACTTGCCCAATCCGCTGCCGCCGGCGATGCCGGGGTTGGATGTGACGGTTGCGCGGGTTGAAAGCCTGCGGCCTGATCTGCCAAGGAGTCTTGCCGCCAATGACGCCGGGTTGGTTGGCCAGATCGAAGGCTATCAAGAGGTGCTGGAAGGCAGCGCTGAGGTCACCCTGCGCGACGCCAGCGGTGCGCCTGTTGCGATGCGCGCAGGTAATGGCAGCGGTGCGCTGACCTATCTTGGCGCCTTGTTGGATCAGGCGGGCTGGCTGCGGGTGATTGAACCGCTGTGTCTGGCTGCCGGGATTGAGACAGAGGTAATGCCAGATGGGTTGCGCCGCCGCGATTGTGGCGAAGAGCGGTTCTGGTTCAATCACTTGCCGGAAGACATCACCCTGAACGGGCGCAAGTTTGCGCCGCTTTCGGTGACACGCGAAGAAATCTGATAGGGCGCTTCGCGCGCAATCGATAATTCAACAGGCGGGGGCAAGAGATTTCCCCCGCCTTTCACATCGCCGGAAGTTTATTGATCCAGCGGCAGTTTACTTGGCACTTCACTTGGGATGTCAAAATCTTGTGTTGCCGCCGCGGCGCCGGTCAGACTGTCCAGAAAGGCGAGGATATCCTCAACCTCATCTTCGGAAAGGCGTGGCAGATCAATCTCTTGGCTGGCAGCGAGGCGGGCCATTTCCAGCCGGTCGGCCTGCGCCACAAAGTCGATTGGCGCGAGCCATGGGGCTGACACCAGCTGCGCATCCTCTGGCTGCCAATCCGCGCGCATGCCGCTGGGGTCCAGGTGGTGGGCCAGCATCTGGCGCAGGGTCTGATAGGCGCCGTTGTGACCGTAGGGGGCCGTCAGCGCAACGTTGCGCAAGGACGGGGTGCGGAAGCGGTAGGCGTCTTCCAAACGATCACTTTCGCCCATGCGGCCAACATCGCGCACCATCGGGTCAAACCGGCGGGTTCGGCCGGGGCCAAAGGCGGGCAGGGCGAGGGCGTGGAATTTCTGATCACTAAGCAGCGGGCCTGAGTGGCAGCTGGCGCAGTCCGCCTTGCCGTAAAACAGATCCATGCCGCGTTCGGCTGCGGGGGTGAGGGCTGTCTTCTCCCCAGAAAGATAACGATCTAACGCGCTGTCATAGCTGCGAAATTCAGTGCCGACGAAGGCGGCCAACGCATTGGCAATCTCGGTGATTGTGACCTGATCGGGGGTCTCAATATGGTCGAAGGCCTCAACGAACATTTCGCCATATCGCGGCAGGGTGCGGACCCGTTTGGCCACGATGGGCCAGCCGTAATCGATGCGGTCATTGACCGCGCCTGCAACCTCATTTTCCTCAGACCCGCCGGCCATTTCGGTGGCCGAGGTCAGCGGAAACAGCGCCTGCGCCGCCAAAAGCGAGTTCAGCCCCTCAGGCAGCCATTCCTCACCGGGGGTGTTGAAGCCATTTTCATAGTCATCGCCGATCGAAATCCGACCGTCATGCATCAGGATCGAGACCTCTTTGGCCCCAAGGTTCCACAGCGCCGGCGCATTGCGCGGCACCCGTTTTTCGATCCGGGCCGCGCCCGTGCCACTGGTGCGTTTTGGACCCAGTCCAACACCGCCTTCACCGACCCCAAGTGACAATCCATCAGAGGTGCCAAGACTAGGGTGATGACAGGTGGAGCAGCTGATATTTTTGTTTCCTGACAATATTTTATCAAAAAACAACAGGCGGCCAATCTCTGCTTGCTTTGCGTCGAATTCTATAAAATCCTGTGGTCCAAGCGGCACTGGTCCGGCCTCGGAATGGGCGGGATGTGACAGTGCCAAAAGCGACCCGAACCCGAGGAGAAGACCCCAATGCGCCGCCTGATGTTTGCCCTTGCGCTTGCTGCCACCCCCGCTGTTGCCGAGATCGAAAAAGCGCGCGATCTGATGGAGGCAGGGGAATTCCCGGCCGCCTATGATGAGCTGTGGCCGGCGGCGCGGTCGGGCAATGCCGATGCGGAAGAGCTGATCGGCATCATGTATGCGATGGGACTGGGGGTTGAGCGCGATGATGAGCGGGCGTTTGAATGGTATTTGCGCAGCGCGATGAAGGGCCATCCCGGCGCGCAGTCGGGGGTTGGCTGGTATTATGAGATCGGGCGCGGCATGCCGACGCCGGATCTGACCCGTGCCTATATGTGGTATACGCTCAGCGCGATTGGCGGCGATCCCGACGCGGCGATCAGCCTGGAAGAAGTGATTAAGAAGATGACGCCGGAGCAGATTGAAAAAGCGCATATCTTGGTCGCCGATTATAGGGCCTGGATGTATCCGTTCCGTTAACAGACGAAGCGGGCGATAGAAAAAGGGCGGCCCCGAGGAGCCGCCCTTTTCTTTGCTTATTGCAGGTCAGCGTCGCGGGCGCCGTTGATGTCTGCCTCGGCCGCGGCAACCGCTTCGGTCAGCGCGTTGAAGGCCATTTCACCCTTGTCGACGTTGGTTTTGAACCAGTCGTAAACGGGCGAAGCGGCTTCTTTGAAGGCTGCTTTCTGGGCCGGGGTCGGAACGTAGAGGTCCCCGCCACCGGCGACGAACTCTTCATAGGCGGCGATGGATTTACGCTTGGGCGAGGCAAAGGTTGCCTGTTGCAGCGCGTAGAAGCCATCAACCACCACGCGGCGCATGTCTTCGGGCATGCCGGTGAAGGTTTCGTTGCTCATCCACCACAGCGCACCCATGTAGGCATGGCCATCGAGGGTGACATACTGCAGACCGGCATCGGGGAATTTCATGCCCATGATGTCGGTGATGCCGTTTTTCGAACCTTCGACTACACCGGTCTGGAACGAGGTGAACAGCTCAGGCCACGGGATCGGGGTGGGCGAGGCGCCCAGTGCCTTAACCAGTTCCTGCGGCAGGTCGGCAACCACGGTACGGATCTTCAGACCTTCCATATCGGCAGGTTCCGCCACGCGGCGTTTGGTGTTGGCAAAGTTGCGCCAGCCGCCGGTGTTGCCGATGGTCATCAGGCGGATGGTGTCGCCGCTGTCGGCCAGCGCCATCTGACGCAGGGTGCGGGTGAACTCACCCGACAGCACATGTTCCGCAACACGGTCGTCCGCCATCAGGTAGGGCAGATCCAGCACCTGAACATAGGGGAACAGGCCAGCGGCCCCGCCCGAGGTCGAGATGTAGACGTCGATCGAACCGTCAGCCACACCCTGCAGACATTCCGCACCGTTCGAGCACAGCTGGGTGCCGATGAACAGCTCTACCTCGATGGCGCCGTTGGAGGCTGCCTCAACGTAGTTTTTGAACACGACCAGACCGTCATAGTCTTCGTCGTTTTCGTTCGAGTTGGCGGTGGCCCGGATGGTGTAATCCGCAGCCTGCGCCGCAGAGAGTGCGGTGCCAGCCATCAGGCCCGCGAGGGCCAGGGTTTTCAGTGTTTTCTTGAGCATGCGTGTTCCTCCCTGAGTGCTCATATTTTGTCTGAAATGGTTAAGGTTTAATTGGCGAACCCCGTCAGACGCGGGATCGTCATGGAGATTGCGGGGAAGAAGGTGATCAGGAAGATCACCACCACCTCCACCGCAAGGAAAGGCAGAATGGCGCGGGCAATGGTGGTCACCCGTTCACCGGAAACGGCAGAGGCCACAAACAGCACCAGCCCCATCGGCGGTGTCGCCAGACCCACGGTCAGGTTCACACACATGATGATGGCAAAGTGGATGCTGTCGACGCCTAGGCCGGCAAAGACGGGGCCCAGGATCGGGCCCAGAATGATGATCGCGGGGCCTGCGTCCAGGAACATGCCGACGACAAACAGCAAGAGGTTGATCAGGAACAGCAAGAGCAGCGGGTTCTCTGTCAGTGCCAGAATAAAGGCGGCCAGCTGTTCAGGCGCATGGCTGAGCGACACAACGGTTTTGAACGACATGGCCGCGCCCACCAGCAGCAGCACCACAGCTGAGGTCAGGCCAGCGCGGGTCAGCACATCGGGCAGTTCCGAGAACTTCAGCGTCTTGATTACAAATAGGCCGATGAACAGCGCATAGGCAACGGCCACAGCGGCGGCCTCGGTTGGGGTGAAGACACCAGCCAGGATGCCGCCCAGAATGATCACCGGGGTCAGCAGCGGGAAAAACGCCTTGAGACTGGCCTGACCACGTTCGCCCCAAGTCGCTTTCTGTGAGGCAACGGGGAAGTCATAGCGGTCTGCCATGACCTTGATCATCACCATCAGGCCAATGCCGACCATCACGCCGGGCACGATGCCCGCAAGGAACAGCGCGGCGACGCTTTCGCCCATGACATAGGCGTAGATGATCATGATGCCCGAGGGTGGGATGATCGGGCCGATCACCGAACTGGCGGCGGTGATGGCGGCGGCAAACTTACGGCTGTAACCCTGTTTTTCCATCGCGGGGATCAGCATCGACCCCAGCGCCGAGGTGTCCGCCACGGCAGAGCCGGAGAGGCCGGCGAACAGGATCGAGGACAGCACGTTCACATGTGCCAGTCCACCGCGCAGGTGACCCATCAGGGCCTGCGAAAACTCCACCAGCCGCAGCGTGATGCCTCCGCGGTTCATCAGCTCACCCGCCAGCATGAAGAAGGGGATCGCCATCAGCGGGAAGCTGTCCATCCCGTTGTAAAGGTTGCGGTAGAGCAGCGTGATGTCACGCTCTTGTCCGTTCAGCCACAGCAGCGCGCCGGGGGCGAACAACAGGGCAAAGAACACCGGCAGACCGATGAGAAGAAGCGCCAGAAACAGGGGCAGGAACCAGATGAGCATTATTCGGCGCCTCCCGAGACGGCATGGGGCAGGGCAGGCAGCGCATCGCCGCGGCCCAGAAGGCGGATAAATCCGCGCAGGATAAGTTCGATGTTCACAGCAATCAGCATCGCCACCCCAACAAGGAGCGACAGCATCATCCAGCTGCGGGGGATGCGGTACCAGCTGTCAAAGCTGAGTGAAGTCGGCAGGTAGAGCGAGGCGGTGGCGAAACGGCCGCCGATGCCGGTGACCTCTTTGTAGCCGATCTGCACCGCGATCACCAAAACGGTGAGGGACACGCACAACAGGACCAGCGACAGCAGGCGAATGGCGGTTTTGGGCAGCAGGGCCTCGATCGTATCAATCGCCACAAAACTGCCAGCGCGAAACGCGGTGGGCGCCATCAGGCCAGCCATCCACAACATGCAGAAGCGTGCGGCCTCATCCGGCCAGGGCAGGGCGTTGTTCAGCACATAGCGGCAGAACACCTGCACCAGAATGACCACCACCATCGTGGCAATCGCAAACACGCCAATCCAACGCCCCAGCGCAAGCAGGGGTGTGAGTATCCCGTTAAAGACGCGGGCAAGCGTGATCAGTGCGCCCATGCAGTTCCTCCCTTGTCGGGCCTCATTGGACCCTGGCGTTTCGCCTCAGCTGTTGGCCCCGCTCCTCAACAGGGCCAGCGCGTTTTAATTCGTGGCCATTTTGCCCATCTGACCCTTGAAGAAGGTCAGGGCGTCGCCGTCATCGCGCATCTCAGCGCGCAGAACCTCACCCAGGACGATGGCGTGGTCGCCGCCTTCGTAAATGGCGGTCTGGCGGCATTCGAAACGGGCCAGACATCCATCCAGCACCGGCACCCCTTCGTTGTTCAGTTTCAGGCTTTCGCCTTTCAGCCCGGCAATATCCTTGGCCACGCGCCAGCACAGTTCATCCTGATCCGCGGCCAGAATATGGATCGCGTAGTGCTGGGCCTTCTCAAAGAAGGGGAAGCGGCGCGAGTTCTTATCGGGCGACCACAGCACCAGCGGCGGATCCAGCGACACGCTGGAAAAGCTGTTGGCGGTGATGGCAACCGGTCCGGCCTCAGACGGGGCGGTGACGATGGTCACGCCAGTGGCAAAGCGGCCAAAGGCATCGCGCAGCAGGCGGGTGTTGTTGGGGTCAGGCACAAAGCTCTGGCCTGAGGGGGCGAAATCCATATGCATCAGGGCACCTCCGTTCCCAGTGCGGCCTCATAAAGCAGGAACCAGGTTTCCCGATCCAACTGCACCTTCAGCGCGTCGGAAATGGTTTTGATCCGGTCCAGATTGTTGGTGCCCATCACCGGCAGGATCTTGGCCGGATGACGCAGCAGGAAGGCCACCGCCACGGCAGCGCGGTCGACACCCTGATCGGCGGCTATTGCGTCCAGACGCTGGGCCAATGGGCTGTCCCCGGTCATCAGGCTGCCACCACCCAAGGGCGACCATGCCATCAGCGGCGTTGCCTCTTTCTGATGGAAGGCCAGATCGCCGTTGGTGAAGGGGCTGATTTCGGCCAGCGAAATTTCAATCTGGTTGGTGACCAGCTTGGTTTTCATCGCCGATTGCAGCAGCTCCCAGTCCCAGGGGCGGAAGTTGGACACCCCGACCGAACGCACCTTGCCCGACGTGACCAGATCATCCAGCGCGGCACCGGTTTCATGGTGGTCCATCAGCGGGTCCGGACGGTGGATCAGCAGCAGGTCGATATGGTCAATCGCCATATCCCGCAGCGACATCTCAACTGAGGCTTCGATATGCGCACGCGAGGTGTCGTAGTATTTGACCTTCTTATCGGCGTAACGGCCAATCGGCGCGACGATGTCACATTTGGTGACGATCTCCATCTGGTTGCGCAGGGCCGGGTTTGCTTTCAGCGCGCCGCCCAGGATCGCCTCGGCGACATAGCCGCCGTAGATGTCAGCCTGGTCAAAGGTGGTGATGCCCTGATCCAGACAGGCCTGGATTTTGGCCTCAACCGTGGCAGGCGAGGTGTCTTCGACATCGCCGATGCGCCACATGCCGTAAATCAGCTGGCTGAAGGACAGATCAGAGGTGAGGGAAATGCGGTCCATTAGCGACGAACTCCTGCGCCAAGGGGGGTGAGGGGGGTAGCGGCCGGAACCCGGCCATATTCATGCGGCAGCGAACAGGTTTTGAGGTTCGGCAGAACCCGCTGGCCAAAGTGTTTTGCTTCTTCTTCATGCGGATACCCCGACAGGATGAAGGCCCGGATGCCCATTTTCTGATAGGCCTCCAGTTTTGACATAACCTGATCGGTGGAGCCGACAAGCGCCGCACCGCAGCCCGAACGGGCCCGGCCAACGCCGGTCCAGAGGTTGGGCTCGATGTAGCCGTCATCATCAGCGATATCGCGGTTCTTGGCCTGATGGCTGACACCCAGCGATTTGGCGTCCAGCGCCCGTTCCCGGATCGCCTTGCCCTGATCGTCATCCAGTTTGGACACGATGTGATCGGCGTATTCGCGCGCCTCTGCCTCAGTGTCGCGTACGATCACATGGACGCGCAGACCATAGTCCAGCGTGCGGCCGTGTTTCTCGGCAACGGCGTGGACGGCCTTCATCCGGCCTTCCAGCTCTTCCATCTTTTCCGGCCACATCAGGTAGACGTCGCAATGTTCACCACACAGCTCCAGCGCGTCGGGCGAATAGCCCCCGAAGTACAAGAGCGGACCGCCAGTCTGATAGGGGCGCACCGGATCCGTGGTCAGGCCGGAGAAGTTATAGACCTGACCGGCGTGGTTGATCTCATCCCGGGTCCAGGCCTGTTTCAGGATCTCCACCACTTCACGCGAGCGCTGGTAACGGTAGGGGCTGTCAGCTTTTTCACCGGGGAAGTCCGAGGAGATGATGTTGACCGTCAGGCGGCCTTCCAGCATGTGATCCAGCGTCGCGATGGTGCGGGCCAGCATGATCGGCTGCATCTCACCGCAGCGTACCGCGGCCAGCATGTTGATCTTTTCGGTGATTGGCGCACAGCCCGCGACAAAGCTCAGCGTGTCCTGACCCACCTGATAGGACGAGGGGCACAGGATATTGCGGAAGCCCTGCGCCTCGGCGGTTTTTACGATGTCTGAGCAATGCGACCAGGATGACCGCAGGTCCCCCTCAGGCACGCCCAGAAACTGATAGTCGTCGGAACAGAGTGCGGCGAACCAAGAAACCTCGGCCGCATCCAGGCCAGCTGAGGTGATTGGGACAACTGTCATGCGAATTCCTCCCGAGATTTCGCGGTTATTCGTTTTCGTTCGATTTACCCTTGCATAGCAATCGCTTTGATGTAGATCAATGGTGCATCAATTTTCCTGAGACGAGGGAGGAAGGTCACAGGATGTATGAGAAAGGCGATCGGCCCTCTGCGCTGCCGATCTATCTGCAAATCTCTGAAGTGCTGATCCGCGAGATCGCTGCGGGCCGCCTGGTGGATGGCTCACGCCTGCCGCCGGAACGTGAATTGGCCAAGCAACATGGGACCACCGTACGGACCCTACGGAAAGCGCTTGCAGAGCTAGAGAAACAAGGCCTGTTGGAACGGATCCAGGGCTCGGGCAATTATGTCCGGGCGGGCGGTGATGTCGACAGCGTCTATTCTATGTTCCGGCTGGAACTTGTCAGCGGCGGTGGCCTGCCCACGGCGGACATTCTGTCGATCGAGGAATGCGACAAAAGCGAAAATTTCCGCGCATTCGGGACATCAAAACGCGGCACGCGGATCAGGCGCCTGCGATTCTTGGACAAGCGCCCCATCGCGGTGGAGGAGATCTGGCTGGACCGGGATGCCGGGGCGGTGGAGCCCGCCCATGTCTCAGATTCGCTTTATCGCTACTACAAGATGAAGCTGGGGTTCTGGGTCACCCGGGCCGAGGATTACGTCAGCATTGGCACCACGCCGGATTGGGCGCCCGCAGGGTTTGGCAAACCGGCCGGGGCGTCGGTGGGCTACATCGAACGGCTGAGCTGGGCGCAGGCGCCCGCGCCGGTCGAATTTTCGCGAACATGGTTTGACACGGATGTTGCGCATTACGTGCAGCGTCTGAAGTGAGGAAGACAAATGAAGAAACAGGTTAACTATGGCATCATCGGCTGCGGCATGATGGGGCAGGAACATCTGCGCAATATCGCGCTTTTGGAGGGGGCAGAGGTCGCTGTGATCTTTGAACCCGATGCCGAGATGGCCGCGAAATCGCAGGCCATCGCACCAAAGGCGCGGATGGCGGCGGATGTGGCCGACCTGCTGTCAGAGCCGGATCTGGACTGCGTGCTGATCGCCAGCCCGAACTACCGCCATGTTGAACAGCTGGAACAGATGGCGGCGGAGCGTCCGGTGCCTGTGCTGGTGGAAAAACCGCTGTTCACCGATCCCGCTGATGTGGCCCGGTTGGACCAGTTTATTGCGACCTATCCCGCGCCGGTCTGGGTGGCGATGGAATACCGCTATATGCCGCCCATCGCGGCCTTGCTGGAGGCGGCAAAAGGCGCAACCGGGGGCATCAAAATGCTGACCATCCGTGAACACCGATTCCCGTTTCTGGAAAAAGTCGGCGATTGGAATCGATTCAACCGCTACACCGGCGGCACCTTCGTGGAAAAATGCTGCCACTTCTTTGACTTGATGCGTCTGGTTCTGGGGGCGGAGCCGGTCCGCGTGATGGCGTCAGGCGGTCAGGACGCCAACCACTTAATTGAAGAGTATGAAGGTGAGCGCCCGGATATCCTCGACAATGGCTATGTCATCGTGGACTTCGCCGGTGGCGCCCGCGCCATGCTGGAACTGTGCATGTTCGCCGAAGGCTCGCGCTATCAGGAAGAGGTCAGCGCGGTTGGCCCTGAAGGCAAGGTTGAGGCGCTGGTGCCCGGACCCGGACGGTTCTGGCCGGACCACCTGGGCGCACCGCCTGTGCCGCAACTGATTGAGAGCCCACGTGATCCCAAAGGCCCCGTTGTGCGGGAGATCCCGGTGGACCCGGAACTGTTGGAAGCGGGGGATCACAACGGCTCGACCTTCTATCAGCACCAGAAGTTTCTGGAACTGGTGCGCGGTGAACGTGACGGGCCCGAGGTCAGCTTCAACGACGGCAAAATGGCCGTTCTGATGGGGATGGCTGCCCAAATCTCGATGAAAGAGGGCCGCGTGGTGGAGATGGCTGAGCTGCTGTGAGGCTGCCCGCGCGTTAAGACAACAAAAGCCGCCCCGCAAGGGCGGCTTTCTTTTTTCGGGATCTGGCTTGGGTCAGTCAAATCTCTGATTTGGCCGCGCCCGAACCGCCCCCACGGGGCGGGCGCGTGCTAACTTCAAAGGTCAGCCTTTCTATCAGACTTCGCTCAGGATCTGGTCCAAGGCGTCTAGGATCATCTCGATCCCTTCTGCGTCCACAGAAAGCGGCGGGCGGATTTTCAGGATGTTGTCCTTCGGCCCTTCGCTGCCCAACAGGATCCGATGCGCCCGCATGCGGTTTTTGACGTAGGAGGCAATCTCGGTCCCTTCACGGCGGCTGTCTGCGTCGGTGATCAGTTCCACCCCGACAAACAGGCCCATGCCGCGCACGTCGCCCACGACCTCATACTTGGCCTCCAACGCCTTCAGCCCCACCATCAGCTTGTCACCCATCGCCTTGGCGTTGGCTTGCAGGCCTTCGTCATCAACGATGTCCAAAACCTCCTTGCCGATGCGGCAGGACAGGTTGGATCCGCCGAAGGTTGAGAAGAACTCAGGCCCCTTAGCGAAGCTTTCGGCGATGGCTTTGGTGGTGACCAACACGCCCAGCGGGTGGCCGTTGCCGATTGGTTTGCCCATGACCACGATGTCAGGCAGGGCGCCCTGGTGCTCAAAACCGAAGTAGTATTCGCCCAAACGGCCCAGCCCGGTCTGCACCTCATCTGCGATACAGACACCGCCAGCCGCGCGGATTTTCTCATAAACCGCAGGCAGATAGCCCTTGGGCGGAATGATCTGCCCACCGACCGATGGGAAGGTTTCGGCGATGAAGCCCGCAACGCCATGGCCCTTGTCTTGCAGCGCTGCAATCGCGGGATCGACCAAGTCGGCGTATTTCTGGGCGCGGTCTGCATCATCCCGGCCAAAACGGCCGCGATAGTCATCGGCCACCTCAACCAGTTCCACCCAGTCAGACTGCCCGACGCCGCCCTTGGCGTTGAATTTATAGGCCGAGATATCGATCACCCCGGTGGTGTTGCCATGATAGCCGTGATCGGGCGTCACCATGCCCTTCGCCCCGGTGTGGGCGCGGGCCAGACGCAGGGCCAGTTCATTCGCCTCCGTGCCGGAGTTCACAAAGAAACAGACCTCAAACGGGTCTGGCAGTTTCGACAGCACTTTTTCAGCAAAAGCGGTCTGGGCGGGGTGCAGATAGCGGGTGTTGGAGTTCATCCGCTTCAGCTGATCCGCTGCTACGGCCTGAATGCGCGGATGGGCGTGGCCCACATGTGGCACGTTGTTATAGGCGTCCAGATAGGGGCGACCCCATTCGTCAAACAGGTGGTGTTTCCAGCCGCGCACCAGCATGACCGGATCCTTGTAGGTCAGGCTGAGGTTACCGCCAAAATGCGCTTTGCGACCGGCCAGAACCTCGGCCTTGTTGGTCGGCTCATAGCGCACCTTGTCGGCGGGCAGATTGAGCAGCGCGGCGGGGTTGGGGCAGACCCCTTCCCACAGGTACATCTCATCAGGATCGCCCACACCGGGCCAGTCATGGCCCATGCCATCGGTGGTCAGTGCCAGCTGGAAATGGATATGCGGCGCCCAACCGCCGTTCTGGCTGGGGTCACCAAGGCGGGCAAACACCTCCCCCTTGGCCAGGTCTTGCCCGATGGTCAGCGTGTCGACCACATCCGCGGCCAGATGGCCGTAGAGCGTATAGAACGTATCGCCCTTAGGCGTCTCATGGCTGAGGATCACCACCCCGCCATAATCCAAATGGCCGGTGCGGTTTTCCACCACATGCACCTTGGCCGCCATCGGTGTGGCCACGGCCGTGTCTGCGGGCGCAAAGACATCCACCGCCAAATGCACCGTGCGCCGGTTTGAGGCCTTCCACGGCCCTTTGCGGAAGGCGGGTTCGGCGTAGATCAAGCGTGGTTCGTTGTAGTAGCCGATCCACCAGCCGTCCTGGTCGCCATACTCCGCGCCCAGCTGGGCGGCTTCCTCAATCGGCATGTCAAAGGGGTTCTGCGGCTCCGCGCAGTTTTCAACCGAGAGGGACCCCATCGGCACATCCGCCAGATCGCGGCCCATTACGGGGGCAAAATTGCCCTGTTCGGCGGCCAGGAAGGCATGGATGCGCTCGGCCGCATTGGTCACCGGCAGGCCACAAGCAGCGCGAAGGCGGGCCTTCAGCAGGCCGGGGTGTTCATTGTCACGCTCCAGATAGCGCCAGGCCGGGGCCTGTGAGATGGTCACATAGGGATCATCGGGGTTGTCTGCCGCCTCAATGGTGGAGTTCACAACCGAAACCGCCAGCCGCAACCGCAGCAGTGGCTCGATCATGTCGACCTCGGCCGCGGTCAGCGGGTTTTGGATGTGATAGCCCGCCACCAGATGGGCCAGCGCCACCTCAGGCGCGGGGTGGTCCAGCACGATATAGGCTGCAGCAATGGCAAGGTTGCAGATCCGCGGTGCGGCGCACATATCGCCAAAATCGATCACGCCTGACACCTGCTGCGGTTCATAGGCGCCGCCGGTGACCAACACATTGTAATCATTGACGTCGTTGTGGATCGCCTGTTTCGGCAGGGTCATCAGGCGTGGCCAGATCAGCGCCACATCAGACAGGATGCCATGCAAAATGCCCTGACGTGTCAGATCGCTGGTGACCTGCGTGTGCCCGCCGATCCATTGGCCCTGCATCAGGTCCCATTTGAAATCGCGCGTCAGCGCCGGGTGCTGGAAATCCGCCATCGCCAGATCGGTGGCGCCCAGGATCTGGCCCAACTCCTCGATCAGTTCGGGCGTCTTGGGGCTGTGTTTGGCGTAGCACTGGCCCGGCAGCTTCTCCAGCAGCCAGCACAGGCGATCCTGGCCCTGTTCATCCTGCAGCGTGGCAATGGTGGCGCCGTCTTTGGTGGCGATCACCTTGGGGTAGGGCAGGGCGTCGGATTTTTCGGCAATATGGGCCATGGCGGCGACCTGCATCTCAATCAGATCGGCGGCACAGCCGGGGCGCATGACCTTCAGCACAAAATCGCCCCGCGCGCCGGCCTCAGCCAGAATGTTCAGGTCATATTCACCGTCGAGCCCGGTCAGCTCAGCCTCAATACCCCAGGCCGCTTTCAGGGCCGCTTGCCAATGTGTCATGCCATCCTCCTGACATCCGCCCAATGCCGGAGTGTGCGGCGGATTTGGGCAAAACCTCGTTGCCCACTTGGTAGACGGTTTTGCCAGCGACCCCAAGGCGGAATGGATAAAATATCCACCAAACACTGTGCGATTTGATCAAAGCATCATCGGGGCTGATGGAATTAACGCTGGCGGCTTTTTTCCACCAGAAAGTCGATCATTGCGCGGGTTTTGGAGGGCATGTTTTCCTTGGAGGGGTAGAGCACATGCACGCCGGAGGGCGGGCGCTGATAGTCCTGAAGCAGGCTGACCAAGCGGCCCTGCGCCAATTCCTCACGGCAGGCCAGTTCGGGCAGGCGGGTGATGCCGACGCCCAGCAGGGCCAGCATTTTTTCCGTTTCCGCAGCGTTACAGCGCACTCTTGGGCTGACAGGCACGCGGGTGGTGCCGCCGTCTGGCAGGTAGAAATCCCAATGCTGTGTGGTCTGGTGGAAGGAGAAATCGATCAGGCTGTGGCCGGCCAAATCCTCCGGCACCTGCGGCGTGCCATGGTGGGCCAGATAGGCAGGGGAGGCGATCATCACGCCGGGGGTGCGAAACAGCTCGCGCGCGATTAGATCGGATTCCGGCAGGGTGCCGATCCGTACCGCCAGATCGATCGCCTCCCCCACCAGATCGGCGCGGCGCTCCGAAATGTCGATTTGCAGGCTGACCTCCGGGTAGCGCTCCAGAAACTCGGGCAGCCAGTGATGCAGGCAGCTTTGGGCAAAGATCACCGGCACACTCATCCGCAATTCCCCAAAGGGCCGGTCCCCCAATGCGTGCAGCCGGTCCTGCACCGCGCCAGCATCTTCGACCAGACGGCGGGCGTTGTCATAGTAGATCTGCCCCGCCTCGGTCAGGCTGATCCGTCGGGTGGTGCGGTTGAGCAGCCGCGTGCCCAGCCGGGTTTCCAGCCGCTGGATTTCTTTGCTGACATGGCTGGGGGTGTGGCCCAGCAGCTTGGCCGCCGCCGAGAAGGAGGTCTGATCGACTA
Source organism: Thalassovita sp. (assembly GCF_963691685.1). Lineage (GTDB taxonomy): Bacteria > Pseudomonadota > Alphaproteobacteria > Rhodobacterales > Rhodobacteraceae > Thalassobius. The sequence continues at coordinate 3,312,884 of NZ_OY829290.1, read as the reverse complement.
CGGCGCAGAACAGCACCATGCCGTCGAAGATGTCGCGATTATGATCCATATGGAAATAATGCCGTTCTTACTGAGGTATTATCATTCAGATACCGCAGGGATACCTTCAGATCAAGCCAAGGCGCAGCCCAGACAGGTCCGCAAGACAGGAAACGGGCACCGCCACATCGCAAGAGATCAGAAAGGACAGACCATGCTGGATATTGCCAACTTCGACCACATCGGCATTCGCATCAGTGACCGGGCCGCCTCGGTCGCCTTCTATGAAAAACTGGGGTTTGAGATGATCGCAGACGGCGGTTTTGACCACGGTCATCCGCTGGTGATGCTGCATCCTTCGGGCATCAACATTAACCTCTTGGGCCCGGCCACTGCCGGCGGCGGGCGCAACGTTCTGATGGATGAGGACGAAAAACTGCCCGGCATCACCCATCTGGCTGTGAAGGTGAAAGACGCTGACGCGACTGAGGCTTTCGTCACCGCCGAAGGCATCGCCATCACCGGCCGTCGCGCATTTCGCGGCACCAAGACCATCTTCATCCGGGACCCTGACCGCAATGTTCTGGAACTGGTCGGCCCCGGCCCCTCGGTGGCCAACCTGATCCGCGACGCGGTGCACGGCTGATCCCTCACCCCTCTCAACGCAATCAAAGACCTCCAAAGGAAACGCGAACATGACCTCTTTCTTCAAACCCCTCGCCACCGCGCTGAGCCTGACCTTGGCCACCACCGCCCTGCCTGCACTGGCCGAAACGCCACTGTTTAAATCGGTTAACGGTGTGGTCACCTACCCTGAGGGTTATCAGGGCACCACGCCGCGCGCTGCGGATGAGGATCCCTTCCTGTCGCCGGAAAACGCGGCGCTGATCCTGATCGACTACCAGCCGCCCATTCTGGCAGGCGTGCGCAACATCGACCATGAAGAGCTGATCAACAACACCACCGGCCTGATCAAAACCGCCGTGCTCTACGATATCCCGATCATCTTCAGCCACGTTGCTGTCGGTCTGAACGGCTATGATCCGATGATCGAAGAGCTGCGCGCACTGGCCCCCGATGCGGTCTTCATCGACCGCACCAACGTCAACGCCTGGGAAGAGCCCGAGTTTGTGGCTGCGGTTGAGGCGGCAGGCCGTCAGAAGCTGATCATGGGGGGGGCTCTGGACCGATGTCTGCCTCGCCTATCCGGCGATCGAGGCCGAAAAGGCGGGCTATGACGTCTATGTCCCCGAAGACACCGTCGGCAGCTTCACCCAAACCTCGTATGAAAACGGCATGCGCCGGATGATTGCCGCCGGGGTGGAGCCGATCACCTGGAACGTTGTGCCTGCGGAACTGCAGCGGGATCACGCCCGCACCGATGTCCTGCCCGAGGTGACTGCGATCTTCATGGAATACCTCTTCAAGGTGGATCCCAACACCACCTGGTAACGCCAGATCCGTCAGGGCTGCGGCCCTGACAGCCTCCCCATTAAAGCCCCCCAAATCACAGATATCACATAAGGAAACGCGACAATGAAACTCTACTCCGCCCCCGGCACCTGCGCCACCGCCATGCACATCGTTCTGGAATGGATCGGCAAACCCTATGAGGTTGAGCACCTCGATTTTGCCGGCATGAAAAGCCCCGAATACCTGAAACTGAACCCGCAGGGTGTTGTGCCGACGTTTGTGGATCAGGACGGTCCCTTGGCCGAAGGTCTGGCGATCCTGCTGCGTCTGGTGGATCAGAACCCGGATGCAGGCGTTGGCCCGGCCACGGGCGAGGCAGGCCGCGATGAGATGTACCAGTGGCTTGCCTATCTTTCGGCCACGCTGCACCCGTTCTTCTGGCCTTACTTCATGCCTGGCCGTTACCACGCCGACGCAGCACAGCACGATGCGGTGCGTCAGGCCGCGCAAGAGCGGGTTGATGTTGCCCTGACCGTGATTGACCAGCACCTGGAAGGCAAAGACTGGATGCTGGGTGATCAGAAATCGGTTGTGGATGCTTTCCTCTACCCGATGGCGGGCTGGGCCTATGGCTTTGACAAACCAACCTCGGCCTATCCGAATGTGGATCGTGTGATCCGTCAACTGGCAGCCGATCCTGCGGTTCAGGCCGTGCACGCGGCACAGGGCACCAAGGCCAAGGTTGATGTGTCCCAAGACACCGCCGCCTGATGTTTGAGGGGTATCATCAACCGCAACACCATGTTGCGATGCGGGACGGATTGCCGGTGGCGCTCCGTCCCACCCTGCTGGAGGAGGCCGAAAGCGATTGGCGCAGCCACCCGCGCTATGCTGGCAAGGCTCGCTTCTTCATGAACATCCACCGTCAGCTGATTGATGGATCAGCGCAGCTGGCCGGGGCGCTGGAACAGTTGCGTGACGCCCCTGAAAGTGAGGTCAAAGACCACCTGCGGGGATGAACCTGCTGGCGGGCGCCGATCACCTGATCCGCTTTGCCCATCGCCATCATGAGATTGAGGATCACGGCTACTTCCCGCAGTTCATCCGGCTATATCCGCAGCTGGAGCGTGCTTTGGGACTGATGGATAGTGATCACGACATTCTGGAAACCGCTCTGCATGGGGTCGAGGACGGGCTGCGGACCCTGAAACAGGGCGAGGTTAACCGCGATACGCTTATGGCGCTGCACAGGGACGCCAAGGCGCTGAACAAAGTGCTGGAACGGCACATCATGGACGAGGAAGAGGTGATCATCCCCATCTTCCTGCGTCACGGCTGAGGGACATAGAGATGACAGAGACACCTGCAAACCCGATGACCTCGGCCCCGGTGAACGCGATGCTGTTCAAAATGGCGGCACCGATCAGCATCGGCATGATGTCGACCTTTCTGTTCCAGATCGTCGACACTTATTTCGTCGGTCAGCTTGGCGCGCTGCCCTTGGCGGCACTGGCCTTTTCGGCCTCGGTTTACCTGATTTTCGTTTCAGCCTTTATTGGCCTGTCGGTGGGGGCCTCCTCACTGGTGGCCAAGGCCGGTGGGGCAGGGGACCGCGCCCAGATGGCCCGTGTGGGCACTTTGGCGGTCCTGTTGGCCTTCACGCTTTCGGCTCTGCTCGCCTATCTGGCACGTCTGATGATCGTGCCGATGTTCACCCTGCTGGGCGCGGATGCGGCGACCCTGCCGTTGATCCATGACTATATGGCCACGCTCTACCTTGGCTTTCCCTTCCTGATGGCGGGCATTGTTGGCTCCGGCGCGGTGCGGGCTTCGGGCGTGTTTATCCGGACTGAGGTGGTCTTTGCCATTGCGGGTGTGATCAACCTCGTCTTCGACTATCTGCTGATCTTTGGCATTGGGCCCTTCCCCGAAATGGGGCTGGCCGGTGCGGCGCTGGCAACCGTGCTGAGCTTTGCGTTCATATTCGTCGGGGTGCTGGCAATCATGGCGCGCGAAGGTCTGTTGGGCCGGTTGCCCCTGTCGGGGCTTGGCACCACCAGTCGCGGGTTGGCGCAGATCGCGCTGCCGATGGTGGGAATGCAGCTACTGGTTCCCGCGACGGGCATGTTTGTGACCTGGCTCTTGGCGGGCTTTGGCCCTGAAACCGTCGCCGCCTATGGCGTGGCCGCCCGAATCGAGGCGCTGGCGATGATCGGAATTTTTGCCATCTCTGCCGCCATGACACCCTTTGTGGCGCAGAACTTCGGCGCTGCGGCGCATGACCGGATCGACCGCGCAGTGGTCTTTGCGGGCAAGGTCAACATGTACATGGGCGCGGCCCTTTGGATCGTGTTGGCGCTGTCCGGCCCCTATCTGGCGCAGATCTTCTCGGACGATCCGGTGGTGGTGCGCTTTGTGACGCTCTACTTCCGCATTGTGGCCTTGAGCTATGGGTTTGTTGGGCTGATCAACGTGACCTCCGCCATCTTCAACGGGCTGCAGCTGCCACGCCAGTCGCTGAAAATCTCGCTGGTGAAGGCGCTGGTGTTCACCGTGCCCGTGCTGCTGATCGCGGCGCCCTTCGGGATCGTGGCGGTGCTGGTCGGGCTGAGCTTTGGCAATATCGCGGCAGGCATTTATGCCGGACGTCTGATGCGGGCGAGCGAGCAGAAGTATAACCGTCCCATAGCCGACGACAGCATCCTTGGTGAAGCGCTGAAAGACATCCGCCGTCTGTTCGGTCGCTGATCTTGGAACCAAATGGGCGTGGCGGGGTCAGACCCGCCAGCCCAGCAACCGCCGTTCAATCCAGCCGATGACGGTTGAGACCACAACACCCAAAAGCGACAGGATCACCACACCGGCAAACAGCCGTTCCAGATCATAGAGCGAACCCGCCTCAAGGATATAGGCGCCAATGCCATACTCCGCGCCCAGCATTTCGGCGGCGACCAGCAGGATGATCGCAATCGCCAGCGAAATGCGCAGCCCTGACAGGATGCCGGGCATCGCGCCGGGCAGGACAATTTTGCGCACGATGCTTTGCCAGCTAAGGCCAAAGCTCTGCCCCATGCGGATCAGCGAACGGTCCACATTGTCCACCGCGCCATAGGTGGCCACCACGGTCGGGGTGAAAGTGCCAAAAGCGATCAGCGCATATTTGGAGCCTTCATCAATGCCGAACCAGATCACAAACAGCGGCAGCAGTGCGATTTTCGGGATCGGAAAGATTGCCGCCACCAGTGGCACCAGACCGGCGCGGATGTAGCTGGATAGTCCAATAAGGATGCCGACCGACACCCCAACAGATGCGCCAATCGCGGCACCGATCAGCAGCCGGGTCAGCGAAGGTTTCAGGTGTTTGAACAGCAGGCCCGAGGACCAAAGCTCTTGAAATGTCGCCAGAACATCTGACGGGCGCGGCAGTGTCAGCGCAGAGATCCAGCCCGAACGGGTGCCCCATTCGACCAGCGCAATCAGCAGCACAAAGAGCAGTGGCGCAACCCAACGACGGGATTTGGGGGCAAAGCCGCCGCCGCGAAACCGGACCTCGATACCGTCTTGGGAATTGATCTGTTCAGACATCCAACAGCTCCTCATCTGCGGCGCGGGCCTCATCGCGCATCAAGGTCCAGAGGTGTTTTTGCACCTCCTCCAGATCGCGGTCGCCATAGCCACGTTCGGCCAGGGGTTTATCGATCTCTACCACCTCACGGATTTCGCCCGGACGGCGGGACAGCACGACGATGGCATGGCCCAGACGCACCGCCTCGGCCAAATTGTGGGTGACATAGACGGCGGTAAACGGTTGGCGGGTCCAGAGCGCCACCAGATCATCCATCAGCAATTCGCGGGTCTGGCTGTCGAGCGCCGAAAGCGGTTCATCCATCAGCATCACCGAAGGATTCACCGCGAGCGCCCGGGCAATCGCTACCCGCTGCTTCATCCCGCCCGACAGCTGTTTTGGCAACGCCTTGGCAAAATCGCTCAGCTTTGTGCGGGCCAGCACATCGTCAATGATCCGTTCCGCCGCCGCGCCTTTGATGCCGTGATCTTCCAGCACCAGAGAGATATTGCCGCGCACCGAACGCCAGGGCAGCAGGGCAAAGTCCTGAAACACGTAAGTCAACGGGTTAAGGCTGTCCTTGGGCGGCTCACCAACCTGCAACACGCGGCCCGCTGTGGGGCGTTCCAACCCGCCGATCATCCGCAAAAGCGTGGATTTGCCACAGCCCGAGGGGCCCACCAGACAGACAATGCGCCCCTGCGGGATTTCCAAAGAGATGTCGCGCAGCACCTCGGTGTCGCCATAGGCATGGGTGATCTTATCTAAGCGCAGGTCCATTGCGGCCTCTCATGAATTTTGAGGAAGTCACTGTGACTACAGATAAATTACAACTGCGCCCGGCCGGAACCCGTGAGTGGCGTGGCCGGGCGCAGAGGGGGGTCAAGCTTCGAACGTATCGACGTAGCTTGTGTCCAGAAGCGTATCGAGGGTGATGTGGTCCTTGACCAGACCCTCGCTCTGGAACCAGTTCAGCTGATCTTTGACCGAGGCCACGTTCAGCTTGGAACCTTCATTCAGGCGCATGGTACCATTGATGATCGACGGCGCAGCCTTTTCACGCGGCCGGTCGGTGTAGACATATTTGTGGATCAGATCGACCATCTCATCGACACCGGCATCGCCGCCTGCGCGGTCAATCATGGTGCTGTTGTAGTCGCTGACACCTTTGCCAAACCCGGCAAGGAAATCAGCGGTCTGGCCACGTTCATCCGCCGCGTTTTTCGCGGAGGTGAAGACGGTGGTGACCTGATAATGCGGCAGGTAATCCGACACATTGCCGATGATATGCACCGCGCCAGACCCCGCCAGCGGCTTGGCGATATGCGGCACGATGGACCAGGCATCGATCTGGCCGGATTTCAGCGCACCGATGATGGCGCCCACTTTCTGCAGCGGTTTGAAGGACATCTCAACGCCTTCTGCCGCCGCAACCTTGGAGCCCGTATAGTGGAAGCTGGACCCGGCAGTGGACATACCAAAAGTCTTGCCCCCCAGTGCTGCTGGAGAGGTCAGGCCTGCCTGATAGGCCGCGTCGGAGGCCAGGATCTTCTGGCCATCAATGCCCGGCTCTTCGCTCAGTGCGCCACCGATCACTTTGATCGCGCCTTTGTCGGCGAGTGAGATCAGACCGCCGGAAATCGCGGTCACCGCATAGTCCACATCGCCTGATGCAATGGCCACGGCCATCGGCTGCGCGGCCTGGAAGAACTTCAGCTCAACATCCAGACCCGCTTCGGCGAAATAGTTGCGTTCCTGCGCGATGAAGCTGCCGGAATGTGAGGTGAAGCGCAACGCGCCCACAGTGATTTTCTTGTTCATGGCAATGGCCGGGGCGGCCAGGCTGCTGGCCGCAGCAGCGCCGGGGAGGCCCCCGAAAAGGCCTAATGTCTGACGACGGTTGAATTTGGTCATGATCTCCTCCCTCATTGACCCTGTGACAGGTGCGAAGCACCCAAATCTTCGATGATATCCTGTTCCAACAGATGCAGCGCCACGGCGCTGTTGCGCGCCAGCACGGCCTCCTGCAGGGCACGCGCGCGGTTGCTGCGGGCGGCAAAATCGATCCGCCCTTCGCGCAGCCGCGCCAGTCGGAAGCGGCGCGATTGATTGTAAAACTGATCCGCCATCGCCATCAGCCGGGGCGAGCCGGAGGCCGAAATCAGCGCGCTTGACAGCGTGTGGCAGGCCTCATCCCAGGTCAGGGCGGTCAGATCATCCGGGCTGGCCTGCACCTCAGCCTCGGCACGTCTCAGGGCGTGAAAGGCTGCTACCACGCGGGTTTCCCAGGCGATATCACCGGCCTTCATCGACCGGTCCAGCCCCAGCTTTTCGCATTCCAGCCGCATCAACAGGATATCGCGCAGATCTTCCTCGGTGGCGGAGGTGACGCGAAACCCGCGCTGCGAGGTTGCCTCGACCATGCCTTCAGCGGCCAGCATCCGCAGACATTCCCGCATGGAGTGGTTGGAACCACCATAGCTCTGGCGCAGCTGGTCGATCTTCAGCTTCTGATCCGGCGCCAGCACCGCAAAGGAAATGTCGCGCCTTATGGCCGATGCCAGCATGGCCACCACGGTCTCCTCTGTCTTTTTGCTTTTGCCGAACAGCACCATCATGCCTCGTTTTCAAAAATGTTGGATATTTTTGCGCTTGTTGGAGGTGTTGAGTCAATACGGTGAAACTCCGTGTTTTCCCGCCGTCGTCTGCGCCCCCTTTCAATGTTCCAAAAATACTCCCGCCGGAGGCGTTGCTCTGCCCAGCGTGGCCAGCGTAGGATTGGCGTGTTTCACATTACCCCCAACAGGTTTTCCAATGATCCGCCGATTTACCCTTGCTGTGACCGCCGTGCTGTTGCTGACCCCTCAAATTGCCCAAGCGGATGCCAAGCTGGAAAAGCAGTTCCAGACTTGGCTGCAGCAGGAGGTCTGGCCAGAAGCCAAGGCGGCAGGTGTGCGGCGTAAGACCTTTCAGGCGGCCTTCAAGGGGGTGACGCTGAAATTGGATCTGCCCGATCTGGTGATCCCCGGCAAAAAGGCCGGGCAACAGGTGCAAAAACAGGCCGAGTTTGGCCGACCTGCGCGGTACTTCACCCGCCAGACGCTGGATTACAACACCCGGGTGGGCAAGGAGCTGCGCGCGAAACACAGCGCGCTTCTGACCCGGTTGGAGAAACAGACCGGTGTGCCGGGGCGGATTCTGCTGGCGATCTGGGGCCGGGAAAGCGGTTTTGGCCGGGTGGCGATCAAACATGATGCGCTGCAGGTCTTGGGGACCAAAGGGTTCCTGTCGACCCGGGCGGATTATTTCACGGATGAGCTGATCGCGGCGCTGCAACTGATTGAGGCCGGCCATGCCAGTCCACGGGGGCTGAAATCCAGCTGGGCCGGGGCGCTGGGCCAGCCGCAGTTCATGCCGTCAAATGTTATGAAATACGGCGCCGATGGCGATGGCAATGGCACGGTGGATCTGTTCCGGTCTGAGGCTGACACGCTGGCCTCCATCGCGCGGTATCTCGCTGACCATGGTTGGGTTGGGGGCCGCGATTGGGGTTTTGAGGTCAATGTGCCTGCCAGCCTCTCCTGCGCGCTGGAGGGGCCGGATCAGGGGCGTAGCATCGCGGATTGGGCCGCGATGGGCATCACCCGCATCAACGGCCGTGCCTTCCCCGCGCATGAGGCTAAAGGGCAGGGCTATCTGATGTTGCCCTCCGGGCGGCACGGTCCGGCCTTTCTTGTGACGCCGAATTTCTACGTGTTGAAAGACTATAACGAAAGTGACCTCTACGCGCTGTTCGTCGGCCATGTCGGGGACCGCGTGCGTTACAACATGGGCGATTTCAAGGTTGGCTGGGGCAAGACGGACAGCCTGCTGCGCTCAGACGTGGCAGCGATGCAGCGCGGGTTGGAGGCCCTGGGCCATGACGTGGGCGGCGCTGACGGTCTGGCCGGGTTCCGCACCCGCCGCTCCATCGGGCGCTGGCAGGAGGCGCAGGGCCAGACCCCCACCTGTTGGCCCAGCAAGGCGATTGTTCGTCAGTTAAAGTAAGCGAGGCCCCGAAACATCGTCGCGATGTTCCGGGGCCTGGTTGGTTTTGGGATCAGACAAAATCCACGAAATTGGCGAAGGGCATTTCCCGCAGGCGGGTGCCGGTTGCAGCAAAGATCGCATTGGCCAGCGCGGCAGGTGCAGGTGGCACTGGCGGCTCACCGATGCCTTTGATCTTGTCACCGTTTTCCAGCCCCTTGATGAAGATCTCAGGGCATTGGTAGAGGCGCATTGCCTCGGCACTGTCGAAGTTTGACTGCTCGGCCATCCCATCGGAATAGGTGATCTCACAGTTCATTGCGTGGCCCAGCCCCCAGACAACGCCGCCCTGCATCAGGTTTTCAAAGTTCACCGGATCGATGATCTGACCAACATCGGCAACCACAAAGGCCTTGTCGATCTTGATGCCGTCTTCGGTGGCGGTGACCTCAATCACCTCGGCGGTGGGCACGCCGAAGCTTTCGACCATGGCGATGCCGCGGCCGCGGTTCGGGCCCAGATCACTGCCCCAGTTGGACATATCCGCGACGGTTTCCAGCACCTTGCGGTGGATCGGGTTGTTGACCAGCCGCAGCCGCTCCATCATCGGATCGGCGCCGGCCGCATGGCACAACTCGTCAAAGAACCCTTCGGCAAAGAACCCGTTGGAGGAGGCCCCAACCGACCGCCAGGAGCTGATCGGCGCCAGCGCAGGCGCTTTGTAGCCACGTACTCGTAGGTTCGGGATGTCAAAGGGCATGTTCCACGCGCCCGAGATGATCTGGGCATCCGGGCCCACGACGGGCTGTTCCAGACGCGCACCTTGTGAGGCCAGAACCGAGGGCATGGCGATCTGCAGATCCCAGGCATCCACCTTGCCGTCCTTCACCGCACCACGGGACCGCGACATGGCGATCTGACGCGGGAAGTCATGGGCAAAGTCTTCTTCGCGTGAATAGGTCAGTTTCACCGGCACGCCGGGCACTTGCCGGGCAATCTCGGTGGCGACCATGATGTTTTCAAATTCCAGCCGATGGCCAAAGCTGCCGCCGATGAACTGGTTGTGGAATGTGACCTTTTCCTGATCATCCAACCCCAAAGCACCGGCAACCTTCATTTGCAGGAAACGTGGCATCTGGTGGCCGGCCCAGATTTCAGCGCCGTCACTGTCGACCCGCACAATTGCGCTCAGCGGTTCCAGCGGCGCATGGGCGACATAGGGCGCGCGGTATTCGGCCTCCAAGACCTCAGCCCCCTCAAGGGCGGCATCAACATCGCCGTCTTTGCGCCAATCGGTGTCCAGCCGCTCCTCGGTGAAACTGTCAGACAGCACCTGCCAATGGCCGTCCATCTCAGCCGGGTAGGGGGCTTTGCCCCAGTCGATGTCAATCGCCTCCAGGGCCTGGAAGGCGCGCCAGGTGTTGTTGGCGATGACCGCCACACCCACCTTGGTGCGCCGGCGGGTCAGGCTGCCGTCCAGCTCGGGGTCCAGCATGTCGCCTTGCAGCACCAGCACCTTCTGAACACCGGGCATTTCCAGCGCGGCAGAGGCATCATAGCTCAGCATGGCGCCGCCCTGACGCGGGTTCACCTTGGCCGCGGCATGCACCATGCCGTCGATTTTCAGGTCTATGCCATAGGTCAGGGTGCCGGTGGATTTGGCAACGATATCCGTTCGCTGCATCGGTTTGCCGATCAGGCGCCAGTCTTTGGGATCGCGCAGGGTGACCTCGGTCACGGGATCAAGATCCGCTGCGGCCCCGGCCAGCGCGGTATAGGCCAGTTCCGTGCCGTCGGGCAGCTGCACCGCGCCGCGCGCTGTTTTCAGCTGATCCACAGGCACGCCAGACACCTTTGCGGCGGCCGCCTTCAGTGTTTCACGGGCCACGGCACCTGCGGCGCGCAGCTTTTCATATTGGTCGGGCATCGAGGACGATCCGCCGGTGCCCTGCAGGCCCATGACCTTGGTCAAGGCCCCCAGCGCGTTGCGGGTGGTGCGGGCGGCGAAACCCTCATCAAAGCTCATGAAGGGGGCCAGCTCCCCCGCCATTGCGGTGTTCCAATAGGTGGCGGCTGGTTTGCCAAAGCTGATTTCAACCTGATCCAGCTCCACATCCAGCTCTTCGGCGATCAGCGCAGCCTGGGCGGATTGCACGCCTTGGCCCTTGTCAGCATGGGGCGCGATCAGGGTGATCTTCTCGCTGGTAATTTTCACGAACGGGTTGATCGCCGCCTCACCCGCGGCCAGATCGGCGTCCAGCGGATTGTCATGCGGGCGCTTCACGGCGTAGGTGCCAAAGGCCACACCGCCGACGATGGCGGTGGCCCCAATCAGGAAGGCGCGGCGGGAGTATTTGCGCAAACGGGACTGCGGTTTGGTCATGGGTTTCAGGCCTCCTGCAGGGTCTGAGCGGCGGTTTTCACCGCAGCGCGGATGCGCGGGTAGGTGCCACAACGGCAGAGGTTGCCGCTCATCGCGTCATCGATATCTTCATCCGTCGGGTTCGGGATCTCAGCCAGCAGCGCGGCGGCCTGCATGATCTGGCCGGACTGGCAATAGCCACATTGCGCCACCTGATGTTTGACCCAGGCCGATTGCACCGCATGCAGGGCAGGCGGCGTGCCAAGACCTTCGATGGTGGTGATTTCCATGCCGTCTTCCAGCGTGTCGGCGGTCACCTGACAGCTGCGCATGGCTTCGCCGTCAACATGGACGGTGCAGGCGCCACAGGCGGCGATGCCGCAGCCGTATTTCACACCGGTGATGCCCAGCTCATCCCTGAGGATCCACAGCAGGGGCATGTCATCTTCGACCTCCACCTGCCGTTCAGTACCGTTCACAATCAGTTTCATGCTGCAATCTCCTTGGTGGCGCCCCGGCTGCGTTGGGCTGTCTTGAGCTGCCTTAGATAGGTCAATGGTAAGCCGCCCCCTGTGGATGGCCAGAAAAGGTCGGCGGTGCTGACCAATTTGGGCATCTGTACGCGAGTCGTCTTTGTGTCCAATATTGACACTTGGCCGTTTTTTGTCAATATGCCCATTATGAGTGACAGCAAGATCGAAATCCTTGAGGCTGCGATGCGGGTTTTCACCCGGTTTGGCCTGAAAAAAACCACCATGAAGGACATCGCCGAAGAGGCCGGTGTGGCCCGCCAGACGGTCTACAACGCCTTTTCCAGCAAGGATGTGCTGCTGTGTGATTTGATCCGTCACGCCGGTGTCCAGATCGAAGAGCAGACCCGCGCACAATGGGCGGACACGCCTGCGCTGGCGGACAAGCTGGATATCTTTTTTGAGATTGCGCTGGTGCAGCCGTTTCGGATCATGACCGCCTCGCCCGAGGTGGAAACGCTGGAGGAAAGCCTCAGTGCTGCCGGTCATCGGGCGATGTCCGAGGTGGATGCCATCAAGGAGGCCCTGCTGCTGGATCTTTTCGCTGATCAATCCGCCGCCTTGGCGCGGCATGATCTGACGGTGGAGCAGATGGCAGAATGGGTGCGGGTCACCTGTGTCGGCTATAAATCCCAAGCCAAGAGCGAGGCGCAGCTGCGTCAGCTGTTGTCCGTGGTGCGTCACATGGTGGGTTTGGTCTGCGCGCCCTGATCCGGGCGCGCTAAGGTCCGATAGGCCAGGACAGTTTAGAACAGGCTCAAATCCGGAAGATCGGTTGCAGCAGGCGGGGCATGAACTCATTAAACCGCAGCGGCGCATCCGTGGCCGCCAGACAGATGCAGGGATCGCCCGCATCCGCAACCGGGGTGTGATCCAGATCTTCGTCTGCCACTTCGATGTCACCGGGGCCAAAACGGCCGGTTTCATCGCTAAAGCTGCCTTGCAGCACCAGCGTCAGTTCCATCCCATTGTGGCCGTGATCCGGCACCGCCTGACCCGGTGGGATGTG